>CAZNMG010000407.1:0-13147 GCA_964574075.1 uncultured Owenweeksia sp. | reverse complement strand
GAAGGGGTACTCTTCCGTGTAGATGGTGTTGGTGAAGTACATCAGCGTGGGCTCAAGGCCAAAGTTGAACTTGGGTGATATGTGGTAATTGGCCCCTACCTTTATAAAGAAGGAACCCATCTTATTGCGGTAATCCCTGGTGGCAATGTCAATAACTTCAAGCGTTTGGTAGTTGATAGTGCGGCCACGCGCTGTAAGGAAGTACATAAAGCTTCCGCCAACCTCCATATTGAGCCGGATATGATCTGTAGCCCAGGGCTGGTGCGAAATACTCAACGGAATATTGAGGTAGTGGTACACATTGGCATCGGCAAAGCTTATCTGCTCAGGTACATTCTTTATGGTATAATGCTTTATTTCACCGGTGACGTCATCGATCTCCGCATCACGAAAATTTGTGAAATTAAACTCCGCAAGTGTTTTGTAATTGATGTATTCCACTCCACTGTTTAAAAAGGTAATGGGCCCTACCCTGCGGCTTACCTTTAAACCCACATTGAGGCTGAAGCCGCCCCTTTCTGAAGCTTGGGTGGCATCTATGAAATCGCGGTGAATGAAAGTACGCTGCTCGTTGTTTACCTTAAACTTACGAAAGGTGAAGTTGGGATAAACGTTCATTACGAGGCTCCAGGGGTTTTCCTCCTGCAACGGGCTCACATACGGGCCGCTGGGTACTTTCAGCGCAACGGCCATCACTGGCGGACGCACGCTTAGCTCCTGTCGGCCTCCAGTTTTCAGGGCTTCATCGAGGCTCAGCACATTCACCGTAAGGGCACGGTTTAGCCCGTCATCCTCGTCATAAGGTTCGGCTGAGGAGTTTTCCTCTGCGTTGCGGGCAACTATATCATTTTGAAGATCGGGCAACTGTCCGGCAGTGCCTCCGGTATTACCGCCTGAAGTTTTCTTATTGGATTTTCCAGCGCCCGGGTGATTGGCGGCTGTTGGACTTGGGGCTCCGGCCTCTTTTGTGGATGCTGTAAGATTATTTGAAGCCCTTTCAGAAAAGTTCGCCTCTCCGGAGCGGCTGGCATTTCCCGCATCTGCGGTAAGAGAAACCATACCTTGAGATGATTTTACCCCGGGAGTGGAAGCAGTCTCAGCATCAGCAACTATAAAAGCAGGGACATTGGCCTGTTGAGCACTGGGTCTGTCTGCCTTTGTTTTGGTTCTTAAAGGTAAGGAGGAAGCATTATTGATGTTTTGCCCATCCGGACTTCCGGCCACGGTGTGCGTAGCATTGGCCGGTTTAGTTCCGTCACTTTTGATAAGCTCTTCTGCCTTTTCACCCAGTCCTATAAAGGCGGAGGTTCCGAAAATACCAATGCTGATAATGATGAGGAACATGCTTAGCAAAGCGCCCACCCGGAGCCTTTTAAAGAAAAGGGCCCGTTCCAGTTTTTCCTCAAATACAGCCCAGTCGTTCTGAAAATTCTGCTCCAGCCCGTCCAGTTTCTTTCTGAGAAAATCCTCGATATCTTGTTCTTCCTTTCTCACTGGTATCTATCCTTCAGGAGTTTTGCCAATAATCTTTTTCCCTTTGCCAGCTGGCTCTTTGAAGTACCTTCCGAAATCCCGATCTGCTCCCCTATTTCCTTATGGGTATACCCATCCAGAATATACAGGGTAAGAACGGTTTTATAGCCTATGGGCAGTTCATTCATGGTTTCAAAGACCTGTGCTGCTGTGATTGGTTGCTTGCGCTCCAGTTCAAAGTCAAAGCTTTCACTTTCTTTTAACTTTACATCCTCCAGCTTTACCTTAATGCCGTTTCGCACTTCCTTCTTAATTGCGGAAATGCTGTTGTTTATCATGATGCGGGTTATCCAGGTTTCGAGAGACGATTCGCCTCTGAATTTTGTGATATTGAGGAAAACCTTTATAAACCCGTCATGCATAAAATCGCGTGCCTGCTCCAGATCCTTGGCATACCTGCGACAGATATTCACCATTTTGGGAGCAAACAACTCATACACTCTTTTTTGAGCTACTCTTTTTCCCGCCTGGCATGCCGCCAGCAGTTCCTGTTCAGAATTGATCAATAGAAATTCCTTAGGCTGAACCATCGGGCCTAAGTCTTCCAGGCGTATAATATGCTCGGGCTTAGTATTCAAAATATCGGTGTACCTGATCTTATAGACATCTTATTTGCAAATGGTTGTCTGATGCCTAAATATACCGAAAAAGAAGGTGCCTCAGACCCTTATGAGATTTTTAAAGGTGTCCGATGGGAGGTGACAGCACTGAAAATATCGTGAAGAAATTCCCTTTATTATTTTTATTCTTACCATTATCCTTTATTCGAGCGGTCCGCTATGGTAACACCAAGGACCATAAACAAGTAACCATGGTAAGGATCTCTTATTTTAAATGAGCAATTGAAGAGTTTATTCAAATCAGAATCTTTCATTTTTAGCTGCCTGTTAATGCTAATGGCTCTTCTGGGCCTGCAAATGATTTTGTTTGTAAATGAGTATGCACCCGTTATCCTGGTAAAAGATCGATGGGGAAGTCTAAGCCCTCTTTTTTACGACCGTTCATTTTGGGAAGGGTTTACCCATCAACATGGACCACACCGGATGGGCCTCGCCTATATTTTGTTTAACTGTACTACCACCTTAAGTGACTGGAATGGCAAATGGGATATGTACGTTCAGGCAGGCATTTACATTGTTTCCGCCTTTCTGGCCGTTCGTCTGAAAAAAAAACTTAGTGGCAGATATCAATGGACAGACCTGTTAATCCCAATGATTTTCATAACCATGCAAAGCAGTTCTACTGTTTTTGTCAATCCTTATGTACATGGTCTGATTCCCTTTTTTGCTTTATTGATAAGCCTCAGTTGGTTTATTAGAAATCACTATTTACGTTGGCTCAGCCTCAGTGTTTTATCCGCTGTAGCACTTTTTTCAGGTTTTGGACTGGTTGCAGGCAGTATTTTTATAGCCATTGAGTTGGGGTACTTTATCAGAAACAGGAACCTGCGAAACCTTTCCGCCATTATTTTGCCGGTGGCAGGTATAATATATATCATAGCCACCCAAAAGCCCGGTGGCGAAATAGCCCTGAGCAGCGATTGGTGGTTGAATCTCAATTATTTTTTACTCCTGGCAGGAAATTATTTCTTTGGTGGGCCCATAATCTGGCTCTTCCCTGTAGGGCTTTTGTTCGCGGCAGGTTTTGTTTCATTGCTTTTTCTGAATAAATCCCTTTTCTTCAATGGGCAAATATCATATTCGAAGGTGCTAACCTTGCTTATAGGAAGCAGCCTCTTTTTTATGATATTAAATGTATTGGGACGCACAGGTCAGGGGTTGGCCAGTGCTGACAGTGCCCGTTACATTCCGGGTACCATGACGTTAATGTTTGGTGTATACCTACTTATCTTAAAGCTGGTAAAGGATAGGACGAGGATTATTTTCTTATGTGCTTTTTCCTTTGTGATCTTAATCTCCCAGGTTAAAACGCTCAACGTTGATGCCCATGTCAGGCATCAGCATCCGCAATTTGAAAAATGGGAGGCCTGTCTTAGGTCCAATAACAATTATGAACAGTGCTACAGACAAATCAAATTTCCATTAGCGGGCCATCCTGAAAGAACACGTATACAGGAAAAACTAAATTTCCTGAAAGAAAATAATCTGAGCATTTTTAAGGAAAAATAATAAGGGGTTAATTCCTTATTACATAGCTTTTATGGCATTTAATTATCCTGGGGATCAGGCAGATTCCGGGTGATCTGATCAAGCGTTTTTTCAAGTTGCATTACATTGGTGTTAATGGAATCGATGGCTGCGGCCCAGTTCTCCTGATCCCTGTTTTTCAGGCCCGCTATCTGATTCGCAATCTCGTTATTCTGGCGCTCAAGATCCTGGGCAAGGGCCTGGGCGCCACCTTCTGCACCGCTTGAAGATACCCCTTCGAGTTTATCGATGTCATCTTCTATTTCCTCCTGCTGCTTCTGGAGTCTGTCTATCTCACGATCGCGGTCGTCAACAGAATACCGCTGCTTAAGCTCAGCCAGCTCTATCATGGCGGCATGAGCGTCCTGGAGGTTTTCACGGGCCTGCTCTTCCTGCTTGGTTACTTCCTTTAGGGTTACTCCTGACTTGCAGGAGTAAAGTAAAAGGCCACAGGAAAGGATGAGAAAAAGAATATTGGTTGTGCGCATTTTAATACTTTTCTATAAAAAACGTATGTGCAGGCTCCATTGTTTAAAACAGAAAAGCCCGCCCTTATTGGGGGCAGGCTTCTGTTTTCGTAAGTCATCGGTTTTATTCTAGTTGATGATCGTCCATTTATTGGAATCCACAAGTGGCTGTGCTTTTTTGAATTTCAATTCCTTTTTTTCACCCGTTGAGAGATTCTGAACCGTAACCACATCATTACGGCCGTATCCTTTATCCTTTACAACAGGCTGGGCCTTGGGCGCCTCTCTCTGCTGCGATGATCCGTTACTGCCGCCACCCCCGGCCGCCATTTCGGAATGGGAAGTCTGGAGGTTGTCAAAATTCGTTCTGCGGGGAGCGCGGGCCTGTTGCACCTGGTTCACATCCTGGCTGGGAAGCTGCCCTTTGAAAAGGAAGGCCACCATCTCCTTGTTACTCTTGTCGATCATCTTCTTGAAGAGCTCAAAGGCTTCAAATTTATAGATCAAAAGAGGGTCCTTCTGCTCATAAACCGCTCCCTGCACACTCTGGCGCCAGTCGTCCATATCGCGCAGGTGCTCTTTCCAGGCATCATCTATCATAGCCAGCACAATTCCCTTTTCGAAATCGCGGATCAGTTGCTTGCCCTGGGTTTTGTTGGCCTTCTCGAGATTAGTGATCACCTGTATCCCTTTGGTACCATCGGTAAAGGGGATTACGATATTCTCAAATTTGTCTGACTGATTTTCAAACACATTTTTGATAACCGGCATCGCCATTTTTGCGATGCGTTCATTTTTCGAAGAGTACCCTTTCAGTACAGTGTCATACAGCAGATCCACCAGTTCTTCCTGCCCCATCCGCATAAAGGCCTCTTCCTTTACCGGACTTTCGATGGTAAAGATGCGGGCAAGTTCCAGCTGAAAGCCGCCAAAATCCTTCATGTCCTGGTATTCGCTAACAATGCTTTGGCAGGTATCGTAAAACATATTGGCAATATCCACCTGCATACGCTCACCATACAGGGCATGGCGCCTGCGCTTGTAGATCACCTCCCGCTGCGAGTTCATCACATCATCATACTCGAGGAGGCGCTTTCTTATGCCGAAGTTATTTTCCTCAACCTTTTTCTGAGCCCGCTCAATAGATTTTGAAACCATGGAATGCTGGATCACTTCTCCTTCCTTAAGGCCCATGCGGTCCATCAGCTTGGCTACACGCTCGGAGTTGAACAGACGCATCAGGTTGTCTTCAAGCGATACAAAGAACTGGGTGCTACCGGGGTCTCCCTGGCGGCCGGCACGTCCCCGAAGCTGTCGGTCAACCCTGCGCGAATCATGCCTCTCGGTACCTACAATGGCAAGGCCTCCGGCTTTCTTACTATCAGGGGTAAGTTTTATATCCGTACCACGGCCCGCCATGTTGGTGGCGATGGTAACGGTTCCCGGCTGCCCGGCTTCGGCCACAATTTCGGCTTCCTTCTGGTGCAGTTTAGCGTTCAGTACGTTGTGGCGGATCTTCCGCAATTTTAAGGCGCGGCTCAGCAGCTCGGAAATTTCCACGGAAGTGGTGCCTACAAGCACGGGTCGGCCATTCTCCACCAGATCACTTATCTCTTCAATTACAGCATTGTACTTTTCGCGCTTTGTTTTGTACACCAGGTCTTCGCGGTCATCCCGTGCAATAGGGCGGTTGGTGGGAATTACCGTTACCTCAAGTTTATAGATGTCAAAGAATTCACCAGCCTCAGTTTCGGCTGTACCGGTCATACCGCTCAGCTTGTTGTACATCCGGAAGTAATTCTGTAGCGTCACCGTTGCATAGGTTTGTGTGGCCGCTTCGATCTTCACATTTTCCTTAGCTTCGATGGCCTGGTGCAAACCGTCAGAATACCTGCGGCCTTCCATTATACGGCCGGTCTGCTCATCCACTATCTTCACCTTGTTGTCCATCACCACATACTCCACATCCTTTTCAAAAAGTGAGTAAGCCTTCAGGAGCTGGTTCATGGTGTGAATGCGCTCGCTCTTTATGGAAAAGTCGCGCATTATTTCCTCTTTCTTCTCTGCCCTTTCCCGGCCCTCGAGCCCTTCCTCATCAAGGCGGGCCAGTTCTATGGAAATGTCGGGCATTATGAAAAAGTCGCGGTCGGTGCCTTGTGATATCAGGTCAACCCCTTTGTCACTAAGATCTATCTGGTTGTGTTTTTCGTCAATCGTGAAGTATAGCTCATCGTCAATAATGTGCATATTCTTCATTTGCTCCTGCATGTAAAAATTCTCGGTTTTCTGCACCAGACTTTTCATCCCCTCCTCACTCAAAAACTTGATGAGAGCCTTTGTTTTGGGCAATCCACGATGTGCGCGCAGCAGCTTTTTCGCGCCTTCCTCGCGATCCTTTTTGTCGCCCGTGGCGATGAGCGCCTTAGCCTCTTTCAGTTCTTTGGTAACCAATGCCTTCTGGGCCTCCACAAGCTTGGCCACGTGGGGTTTAAGTTCATTAAATTCATGAAGGTCGCCCTTGGGGGTAGGCCCCGAAATAATCAGCGGTGTACGCGCATCATCGATCAACACGGAGTCCACCTCATCCACAATGGCAAAGTTATGCGGGCGTTGCACCAGGTCTTCCGGATTGCGGGCCATGTTGTCGCGCAGATAGTCAAAACCAAATTCATTGTTGGTTCCGTAAGTAATATCTGCCATATAAGCCTGTCGCCTTTCCTCGGAATTGGGGCGGTGCAAATCAATACAATCAATGGAAAGGCCGTGGAACTGAAAAATGGGAGCCATCCATTCGGCATCCCTGCGGGCAAGGTAATCGTTTACTGTTACCAGATGCACGCCCTTCCCCGGAAGGGCATTGAGATACACCGGCAGTGTAGCCACCAGGGTTTTACCCTCACCGGTAGCCATTTCCGCAATCGAACCTCTGTGGAGCACGGATGCTCCTATAAGCTGGACATCGTAATGCACCATATCCCAGCTTATTTTGGTGCCGGCTGCTGTCCACTCATGATACCATACCGCTTTATCGTCCTTAATGTCAACGGCATCAGATTTAGCAGCAACCTTTCGGTCAAATTCGGTGGCGGCTACCTCAATGGTTTCATTTTCCTTAAACCTGCGGGCGGTTTCCTTTATCACCGCATAAGCTTCAGGCTGCATCTCACCCAGCAAGGCCTCGGTTTTATCGATTACCGTCTTTTCCAGGTCATCCACCTCCTGGTACATGGCCTCCTTGGTTTCTATATTTTCCTCAGCCTCAATTTGTTCCTTCAGCTCTTCAATACGACTGGTTTCAGTGGCAACATTGTCAGCAATACGCTTACGAAAGTCAGCAGTTTTTGCCCGCAATTCATCGTGAGACAGACTTTGCAGTTGTCCGGAGCTTTCATTTACCTTATCTACAATGGGGCGCAGCTCCTTGATATCGCGGCCGCTTTTGGAGCCAAAGAGTGATTCTAAAATATTGTTGAACATAACGTCAATTATTCAGGGTGGCAAAGTTAGCCATTATTCAGCGCGGAGCGAAGAGCGAAAAACGTGCCCTCCAGGTGTTGCTGACAGGGTGGCACTACACTTTTTGGATATATTTGAAATCAAAGCCCTGAGCTGACCGTATGAAACCGAACCAAAGTTTCTCCCTTTTTATTGTCTGCGTGTTAGTAATCAGTTGTTCGTCAGGCAAAAAGACTTCTTCCCCTGGTTCAGACGAGGTAGGATACCACAGGGTTTATGAAGGGAATCGTGTGGTTATTAAGAAAAGTTCTTCAGCCTGGACTGAGAAGTTAAATATAGAATCCCTTAATTTTTCATCTTACAACCAACAGGAACCTTATCTGCCAATGACAGCCGATAGGCTCTTTCAAAAAAAAGAATACCCGCCAGTATACGTTCCGCCCGTGGAAGCCAAACCTGACAGGCCCAAAGATATAAAGCCAAATCCGTCAGAAGATAAACGGTTCGGTTGGAGAGAACTGTCCTCCATATTGGCATTGCTGCTTACAGTTTCCGGGTTTTTTATTGGTTTGCCACTCACATTTGCCACCATCTTAGGACTTATATTGGTTGGAGTTGGAATTATTCTTGCCTTATTTGGATTAAAAGGCCGTTTCAGAGCGCTTGCAATCATTAGTTTGATTCCAGCCGGATTATTGCTAATTATTGTACTGGGTTACGTCATTTCAATCCATATTTAGAAAAATCAGAGGCTGATCCAGTTCATAAAAAAACCCCAGAGGTTTCTTCCGGGGTTTTTTTATAAAATATTTGTTTATGTCAATACTCATCCTCATTCCAGAGGAAATCCTCCTCAGAGGGGTAATCGGGCCAGATATCTTCAATGGATTCATAGATCTCTTCTTCCTCTTCTTCCATGGCCTGGAGGTTTTCGACAACCTCCAGCGGGGCACCGGTGCGGATGGCGTAGTCTATCAACTCATCTTTGGTGGCCGGCCAGGGGGCATCACTCAAATAGCTCGCTAGCTCAAGTGTCCAGTACATAGAATGCTCGTTTAATTTTTTGCAAAAGTAATTTTTTAGTCCTCTTTTCCAAGAGGGCGGCATTTTTTATTGGAAAAATATTAACCTCTTGTCTTCCAAGGCGTTTCCCTACCGCCATGTTTTAGGGTGTAAAACCGGGCCAGCATAAAGAGATAATCGCTCAAACGGTTGAGGTACCGGATTATTCTTTCGTCAATCTGATCGGTAAGGCCCAGGGCTATAACCTTTCTTTCGGCACGCCTGCACACACAGCGGGCTACATGGCAGTAGGATGAAGCCAGATCCCCACCGGGAAGTATAAAATTTCGCAGCTCCGGAAGTTGTTCATTCATCCTGTCCATTTCATTTTCGAGCAAGGTTACATCATCATCCGTCAATTGGGGAATTTCCATTTTACTACCGGGGGCTGAGGCCAGTTCCGAACCGATGGTAAAAAGCCTGTTCTGGATATTGATCAGCACTTCATCCTGGGAGGTTTCCTTGCTGCCGTCTCTTACCAGCCCTAAAAAGGAGTTCAACTCATCAACGGTTCCATAAGCCTCAATCCGGCTATTTGTTTTACTTACCCGCACACCTCCTATCAATGAAGTTTCGCCAGTATCGCCTTTGCGTGTATAAATTTTCATAATTCGAATTTTGATTGCTGCATTTCCCAAAGCCAGGAGTTGTGCAAACAGGAAACTACAGAAAAGTTTCAAATGTAATTTCTAAAATCATTGCCGCGGCTGACCTTCCGTTTATGAACAATCAACTTCGTTAAAGCGATTCATTCTTTTCCGATATTTTAGCTCAACAAAGCAACTACGTCTATGGAAGGAATGATAGAATTAGCGGGTATTCTGATACTCAGTGTTTTGGCGCAGTGGCTTGCCTGGAAGGTGAAGGTGCCCGCCATTCTCCCGCTTATAATTATTGGCCTTGCCATGGGGCCGGGCTCCACTTTTTTTACGCCTTACGGAGATAAATTACTGGACGGTGACCAGATTTTTTCGGGTGATCTGTTATTTGCCTTTGTCTCCATTTCGGTTGGTGTTATTCTTTTTGAAGGGGGCCTCACCTTAAAAATAAAGGATATCCGGCACCAGGCGGGGGTGGTCCGCAATCTCCTGATCTTTGGTCCCATCATTACTTTAGTGGCTGGTGGATTTGCCGCCCATTATCTCCTTGACCTCAGCTATCGCCTGGCTTTTCTCTTCGGTGCTCTTATCATAGTTTCAGGACCGACAGTGGTTATTCCCATTCTTCGAAATGTCCGGCCCAACGAACGGATCAACAATATCCTGAAATGGGAAGGTATTGTTATCGACCCCATCGGGGCTCTTATTGCGGTACTGATGTACGAATTTATACAGATCAGTGACTTCGAAAATGCCGACACCCTCGATGTTTTTAAGGAATTTTTTATCACCGTATCCACCGGGGTTTTTGTAGGCGCCATTGCTGCCCTGTTTCTGCGCTGGCTGCTTCAGAAAAACAGGGTGCCAAGCTACCTGCACAACGTTGTGGCGCTCGGTCTGGTGATCTTCGCTTTTACCTTTGCAGAGATGATTGCCCACGAGGCCGGTCTTATGTCCACCACCTGTATGGGAATAATTCTGGCCAATGTAAGGATGCGGGAGTTTAAAAAGATCCTGTCATTTAAGGAAGAAGTCAGCATTATCCTCGTTTCCGTACTGTTCATTTTACTATCCAGCAGAATCGATGTTGTACAGATAGAAAAACTGGGATGGGAGTCTTTGATACTTTTTGCCATCGTAATTTTCCTTATCCGCCCCCTGATAGTGTGGATGAGTACGCGGGGCTCTAATCTTACCTGGCAGGAGGTGGTATTTATGTCGTGGGTAGGGCCAAAAGGTATTGTAGCCGCAGCCGTGGCTTCCCTTTTTGCACTGCAACTCACCACGCAGGATGGCGGCACCATAAATGCGGAGCAGGCCGAACTCATCCTGCCCCTTACCTTCCTGATAATAGTCGGTACTGTAGTGGTTCAGGGCTCTACAGCCAAGCCTCTTGCCAGCTGGTTAAAGGTGCTGCGCGAGGAGCCCCGCGGCTATCTCATAGCCGGGGCCAACGAAAACTCGAGGTTCATCGGTAAATTCCTGAAAGACCAGGGCGTACAGGTACTTCTTGCCGACAGTTCCAAAGCGAATGTACGGGAGGCGCAGCGACAGGGGTTCAATGTGTTTGAAGGCAATATTCTTAGCGACACCGTTTTTGATGATATTGACCTTACCAGCATTGGAAAGTTGCTCGCGATGACCAGCAGCAATGAGGTGAACAGCCTGGCCATGAAGTATTTTGAAAATGAGTTTGGGGAAGACAACGTCTATCGCCTCAGCAGTAAAAAGGAACAGGAACTCAAGGATGTAGAGTTTCCCAAAAATGTGATGTTCCAGGGAATGGTAGACTACCTTAACCTGGCACAGACCATACGACAAAACAAGCAGGTGGTTATTGGCCCCTGTGCCAACAACGAGGAATATGACGAAATACAGAGGCGCTATAAAGGGAAGATAATCCCGCTTTTCATTTTGCGTGAGGATGAGGACCCTGAATTGATAAAACGGGAGCTGCCCACCTTCAGTAAGGGAGATAAACTGGGGTTTATTCCGGAGGCTACGTAATTTGGGGTTTGTAATTCGAAGCCGTGGCTGAGTAATTAATGACCATCCCCCTCCGCGACATATCTTATTAAAGTATTTGAAAGTGGTAAGACAGTCGATAATTATAGCTTTGTAAAGCTATAATGAAATATCTATTTGCTACTTTTTATCTTTTCTATTTCCAATGCTTTTAACTCATAAGTATGCGCTTACTGATTAAATTCTGCCTTATTGCTACATTCCTGCTGCTCTCCTCCTGCGGGGATGTATGTCCGGGAGGGAAAGACATTGATTATCTTCCCGAAGGTTATAAGGAGCCGGTGGAAGGGTTGATCAATTATACCGAATGGATATTCATTAACGGGGTTGGCGAATATGATACCCTTCAGGGAATGAATGAATATATGGAGACCTTTTCCGTTGAAGACTGTTACGAGGAACAATTCGGGCTGAAGGAATTCACCTGGACTTTTTTAAAAAATTGTAAGGGCGAAGGGCTGAGTTTAGAAGTTTGGAATGAGGGCCAGACAATTGGGGTGAATTTGTTGTCAGATGATTTAGCTGAAGCATGCATGGAGGGCGACTACAGCTATGACCTGAGCTCATCAAGGTTTACTACCAATCCCGATATTGTTTCCTCCTTTGTAACACCTATGAAAAAGTACACGGAGGTGACGGTTCTTCCCTTCAGGTATCTCGAACAGAATGAAACCTTGTTTTACACAGCAGCTGAAGGTATAGTAGCCTATACAAGCAACACGGATACCTTCAGGATAAAAGAACTGAGATGATCACGAGCACCGCCTGGTTTGCCGGAGACCTTTTTTAATACAATTCAATAAGTATGCGCTTACTGATTAAATTCTGTCTTGTTGCTACATTCCTGCTGCTCTCCTCATGCGGGGATGTATGTCCGGGAGGGAAAGATCTTGTCAATCTTCCCGATGGTTTTAAGGTGCCCGTGGAAGGGCTGGTGTCCCACACGAAATGGACCTTCACCAACGACTCGCAAAGTTACGATACGCTTATTGCCATCAGACCTTTCGAGACAGTTTATGACAGGGCGGACTGTTCCGGAAAACAAAGGGGGATAAAATTATTTCGGTGGCTTTCTTCAACGGGATGCGATACGGACACAATTATTTTAGAACTTGTTAATTCCACGAGGTTAATCATTTCCTTCTATCCTAAAAACCGAAATTCAAACTGCTTTGATTTGGAAACGGAATATGACCCTGGCAACAAAAAGTTTACTAAAAACTTTAGCGGAGCCATACCAAAATTTGAAACTCCCTTTAAAGATTATGAAGATGTCTCAGTTTTTAACTACCTAACCTCTTATTCTGAGGGAGCTATATTCTATACTCCCAACGATGGTATTTTAGGATATACACTTGAGACAGACACATTCAGGATAACTGCAATAAATTAGCCTATTGCAAAGTGGCTTCTTTTTCTGTTTTTAGAATGCTTCCCATCTGTTTCGAACTACGCTGAATCAGTTTAATAGTAATCACGATTTAACTATTCTCCCCCTCCACAGTCTCCCCCTCATACAAGGTATCTACTGATTGAGCATTCAACCCGTACTCCTCACGAAGCCATTTGGCATAAATGTCCTTATAGCCGTGGGTAACATATACGTTTTCGGCCCCGGTTTCTTTTACAGCCTCATTCAGCCCGTTCCAGTCGGCATGGTCTGAGAGAACAAAGCCCCGATCGGCTGCCCTGCGCCTTCGGGCTCCGCGCAAAGCCATCCATCCGGAGCAGAATCCTGAAGAGTAGCTGCCAAACTTTCGCGTCCACGCGCTGCCCAGGGCTGAGGGTGGACAAACAATCATTGCTTCCTTAAAATCAGTCTTTTTGTGCTCCGGGGTTACCAGAATGGTTTCAGGTA
>CAZNMG010000406.1:0-5065 GCA_964574075.1 uncultured Owenweeksia sp. | reverse complement strand
CTATAGCAGTGCCGATTCGGCACTTACCGCGCTTACCACTTCTTTTTGCGTGGACATTCTCAACATCAGCAAAATGGAAGCAGTGCGCGCAAAAGGTCTGCGCAAAAAGGTGCATGTGGGTTTTGCACTGGTACTCCTCATTGTGATCATAATTTTCCGCTACTCAGTGGATGAGAGCGTGATAAAGGAAGTTTTTGTGGCAGCTGGCTATACCTATGGCCCTTTGCTTGGCCTTTATGCCTTCGGCCTCTTCACTAAATGGCAGGTAAAGGACCGCTGGGTGCCGCTGGTGGCGATTCTATCACCCATTCTTTGCTATATCCTGAAGGACAATTCCGAAGCCTGGTTCAATTATGTATTCGGGTTTGAGCTACTGCTGGTAAACGGAGCGTTTACCTTTATTGGATTGGCGCTGTTGATGAGGCGAGGTTCTAATGCGTCAGATTTGACTGCCTCAAAAGCTGGCTAGATGTTTCGGACGATTTACTTTGAGCCTACATCAATGTATCCTTTTTACTGCAAATGTTTTGGTTTTTGTTTTTGGGCAGCCAGTTCTACTATTTCCGTGATTCGGTTTTGTCTTGTCTCGGGTCGCCTGGCCAGTACAATCCATTGCAATATGGCTTTCCGCACGGATCTGCTTAAACTTTGAAAGAAGTCTTTTGAATTGGGGTTCGATTTAAATTTCGCTTCAAGGTCTCTCGGTATTAAAAGCTCTTCAACCTCATCTAAAATGGTCCACGAACCATTTTTCTTAGCGATTTCAATGCTTTCGTAACCTGATTCTGTAATGAGTCCTTCCTCAATGAGCTTCGCTATTTTAGCTTTATTGATTTTTGACCACGTACTTTTCGCTTTCCGCCTGCTAAAGTACTGGTGCGAGGTTTCAGTGTCTATCTTTATTTTCTTGCTGTCTATCCAACCAAAGCAGAGTGCCACATCTACGGCATCGCTCCATGTGATAGATTTTTTCCCAGAACCTTTGTTATAGAACACAAGCCATACAGCCTGTTTGGTAAGATGGTTTTTATCCAGCCATTTTCGCCAGTCTGTAAGGCTTGAAGGATAAAATATTTCTACTTCGTTGTTGTGTTTTTTCACCTTACAACTGAGGCTTCAAGTTCTATGGTAAAGAGGATACTAATCCTTCTTAATCACCCTAAGGTTGTGCATTCCCTTTTTGCCTTCTACCTGGATGATATATACCCCGTTTTTAAAATCGCTTATATCGATTTGAAGGAATTCATCGCGGGTTTCGGTTTCGGCATACTTGCGTATGATCTTTCCGCTGAGGTCGATTACCTGTACACTGCTTCCGCGCCATTCTTCAGAAAGATCGAGATGCAATTGCCCGGTGGTAGGATTGGGGTAAAGGTTGATATAACCCAATGCCAGTTCCTCCAGCCCAACATCCATGGAAGTGATGGTAATACTGTCGGTGTACGTATTACTTCCACATTCGTTACTTGCGGTAAATTGTATAAAGTAAGTCCCAATATTGGGGAAGGTGTGGGTAGGGCTAGCCAGGTTGGAGGTGTCGCCATCGCCAAAATCCCAGTACCAGCTATCGGGGTTAAATGAACTGGCATCGTTGAACTGTACCGTATTTCTATTGATGGAAAAGGAATATGAGGCATTGGGAATGTCCTGCACCGCAATTGGAATAGTGGAAACGTTTTTACCTCCGCTGTTACTTACGTTAAGGATGGTGGTTTTAATACCGCCAAAGCTATACACCACCTGATGAGGGCCAACTGTGGAGGCTGTAGAGGGCGTTGCACCTGCTCCGAAATCCCAGTTGTAGATGGCCGAGGAGTCAGAAGAAGTGGTTTGAAATACCAATGTATCGCCTGTGCAGCCACTACTATCACTTATGCTGAAGGTGGCTGCCGGAGGCGCAATTCCGGCATCGTAAAAGCTGAAATCGTCAAGGGCAAGGTCGGAGCGTACCCCATTTCCGGTCTTTCCGCGGAAACGCACCACCACATTCTGGTTCTTATAGGGAGTGAGATCAATAACCCCTGGTTTCCAGAAATTACCATTGTTGCCTATCACCGGAGGGATTACATCTGTCACCACACCATTTTCCGTGATCAGGTCTACATCTAGGCGGCCCATATCAAGGCCATACATATGATAGCGGAATTCGACAGAAGGTGAGGTTGCCGCAGTATCTACGAAAAGGCATGGTGAAAGCAGAATGGCTTCACTGCTGTCACAACCATTGGAGGCCTCCAGGTACAGGTAGTTTCCTGTAGTGGTGCCCGGGTTGTGGTCTTCAAAGGGGCCGGTTTGCTGCGATGGGCTGGTGCCATCGTTTGTTCGGAAATCAATATCATCATACGGGCCGTTGTCTACATTTATCCATCCGTCACCGAGCGGGCAGGTAGTACCTCCACAATCGGGCGTGGTATTGCAGTTGTTGAATCCTTCAAAGTCGTTGAAGTAGGGGAGTGTTTTGGCAGAAAAACTGTTTTCCACAAAAATTTCAGATGATATGGTGTCATTGTAGGCGTTTTGGTCAGCACCGTAGTTTACCCACAGATCCATATCATAGGGGGTGTTGGGAGCAAGGGTAAGAGAGCTTCCGGGAAAGGTGTAGGAAAGTGATGCCCCCGCGGGAATGGTGTCAGTGACAGTGCCGGTTACGGTAGGCCCGCCATTAAATGAATAGCTTACGGTAAAATTAAAAACATCATTAAGTCCGGCATTTTTAAGTCTCACTTTTACGGGAATACCCGTTCCCTGAAAACAGTCAGTACTTACCCCGGGCAGTGGCGATATAAGCGAACTCAGCAGCACATCGTGGCCCAGCTGGCAGTTGTAAACCCCGGGCGCGTTTTGTATGGCTACGGCTCGTATGCCTGCCTTACCGTTTATAGTTGTAGCCACCGAATACCATGTGCTGATGGTGGGGTTGCCCGTGTAAATTGTGGCCGAGGTATCGGTGGTGAAGCCTATGGAATCCATATACTGTGTTCCCAATTGATAGATGGTATAACCTGTAGCCCCGTTCATAGGAAACCAGCTCAATGTAAGGGAGTCCGGGCAATTTATTGGAAAATCCAGGCCGTAGGGGCGGCCCGCTATTACAAATTCCCCAGGGCTCATAGCAGTATCCTGGCCTCTGATCACCCTTATTTTTGCATTGGCTGTAGGTGTATTGGGAACACTCCAGGCGGCATATCTTCTGGTGCTGTTTATGCTGGAGCTAATGAGGTTCCAGCTGCTGCCACCATCCAAAGAATAATCAAGCCTGAAGTTGCCACTGCCGTTTGGCGCATCCCATCGTATGTATTCAGTACCAGTGGGCGGGAATCCTTCACCACCTACAGGATAGGTCAGTACCACCTCATCCATCATAAACTCATAGGTAACAAAGAATTGTTGAGTACCTGTGGGCACATTAAACGCGGTAACATCTACAGTAATGATGCCTCCGGAGGGGTCGGTAATTGTGACCTGCTCAATGTTGTTGAGGCTATCGCGGCTGCGCACTGCAGCGGTGTTGAGACTGGCAGGATTCGGAGAGGGATCCAAAACCCAGGGATCATAGGAGGTGCCACCTACAGTTACATCCAGATCAAGATCATTAACAAGGCTACGGGCTGCATTGGTGGAGGCGGGTGCATCGGGCCAGTATAGCATAATCCGCACTTCCCTTACATTACCCACGGGCTGAGGTATGGTAAATGTTTGAGTACCGGTGCTTACAGAATCAATCAGGAACCGGTTATTTTCTATCGCTTCGGCCGCTCTACGGGCATCTATCCTTCCATAGCCAAAGATAAAGTCGGGGCCGCTGTTTCCGAGATCTTCAGCAGTATTCATCAAAATAGCTTTCAGTATACCGGCATGCGGATCCTGCCCCCCATGAGTTTCGCGGTAAGTCTGGTAAAGTGTGGCTAAGGTTCCGGAAACACCCGGGCATGACATTGAAGTACCTGTTTTTTGGGTGTAGGAGTGGGGTGCAGGCAAATCGGTAGTGCTGTAAACCTGGGTGCCCACGGCCCCGATATCGGGTTTTATACGACCGTCAGCTGCGGGGCCTCGGCTACTGGAGCTGGCAATGCCATCGGTGAAGTCGAGGTTGGCCACAGTGACCACATTTTTGGCGATCTTATGACCTCCGGTAATGTTGCCCCACCCGGCTCCGGCACCATACTGGCAGTCACTATTCCCATTATTACCGGCTGAAAAAACGTGTATCATCTCCGGATGATCTATAGCATCCTGATCCATCTGGTGGGTAAAGTTTGTGTAGCCTGCATTTCAGCCATTAGAGTACGAGCTTGAGGTAATACGGACATTTTGAGCAACAAAATTCTGATCCGCATCATTGAGGTTGTCCGGATAATCCTGGTAATAGATTTCCGATCCGGGCGCCATACCACGCGCACGGGGATCCTTGTTGCCTGCACCGAAAATGGTTCCCGCCACGTGATCGCCATGGTCACCGTTTGAGGGAGGGCTGTTTTGGATAAGCCTTCCGGTGTAATCCACATGATCGCCCAGGGCGCCATCATCGCCATGGCCAACCACCACACCGCTTCCGTCATATTTTGGTGAACCCGGATAATCAGCCTGTAAATAGTTTACCCTATGACTTGTGCGGGCCGTATAGTTTTCCGGCTGCCCGGGGTCTTCCATCTCCTGTAAATGGATTAGATAGGGCAGAGATGCAACTTCCATAACCTGGTCAGTGGTTACTGAAAGGGCCAGTAGCTCCTCATCTGGTCGGGTATCAATTACTGTGAATCCTTTTTTTACCAGTTCCTGTCTTATATAAGAATGATCGAGATTTGCGTGGTAACGAACCCAAAGTTTAAATTCACTACTGTTGAGCCAGGCCCACTCGGGTATATCCTGATTAAAGAGTTTTTTGGAAAGTTTCCACTCAGGCTGAATGTGCATCAGCTTTGCACTGGTTTCGGAGGCATACTTTTGAAACCCGGCCAAATCCTGCACAGGGATGCTTATGACGAAAGCATTTTTTGGTAAATACTCCAGCACTTCTATTCCAAGCGGTCTGCTGGTCATTTTTATTTCAGAAGATTGTACAATT
>CAZNMG010000405.1:0-2708 GCA_964574075.1 uncultured Owenweeksia sp. | reverse complement strand
AAAGGTTGAGGTGGAGATAGCCGTTGGTGTTGCCGTTATTAATGTGAATGGTTACGGGGCCATTGTACCGATTGGGATTGATAATGTCCACAAAGCCATCTTCATTAAGATCTGCTCCGGTGGTACCGAAGGTTTGTAAAGTTTCAATATACTGCGATCCGGAAGTGATTTTGTTAAAGGTGCCGTTGCCGTTGTTTTTGTATAAAATATTTTGATTGGGCCACATATTGCCGTTGTTACCAACAAAGAGATCTGTATAGCCATCATTATCAAAATCGGCCCAAAATGAGCCGAAGCAATTTTGCGCGTCATTTACAATACTTCCCGTGACTATCTCTGTGAAGGTGCTATCGCCATTATTTTTGAAGAGCTGATTTTTTTGTCCGGCCACGTTCGTAATAAATACATCCATGTATCCATTATTATCATAGTCGGCCCAACTGCAGCCAGCGGAGTTACCACCACTTTTGGAGATTGCAGAAGCAGTGTCGAGGGTAAAGGAGCCATTGCCATTATTTATATAGAAGTTATTATTGACGTTATTTCTATTGACGACATAAAGATCCAGATCGCCATCATTGTCCACATCCACCCAGCTGCTTGCCGAACTTGGACTGGAGGAAATATCAAAAGCTCCTGTATCAATTCGTGTAAAGTTGAAATTACCCGTGTTCTTGTACAGCCGGTCTTTTAGTCCTGAGGTTGGGGAGATGCGCCTGGACACGTGAAGATCGACCAGGCCATCATTGTCATAATCACCCCAGCTGGCACTACTGGCATACATAATATCGGTACTCAAAGTAGATGATGTAATGCGGGTAAAAGTTCCATCTCCATTATTTTCATACAAATAATTAACTCCATTCCCTGCTTGGTTGGACCAGAAAACATCCAGATCACAATCATTGTCAATATCGGCCCAGAATGAGCCAACGGTATTACCGGTTTGACTTACAAAATTATTTGTAGCATTGTAGGAGAAGTCCAGACTATCAGAATGAAGGAAGTAGGCTCCGGAACCGTTGTTTCCCAGAATAAGATCAAGAGTATAATTATTATCGATATCAACCGGGGCTACAGAATACCAGTCTGAGGTTCTGCTACTCAGAGCCGGGTCGTTTACCTTTGTAAAGGTTTGAGATAAACACAGCTGCGACACAAGGGTGAGGAGGAGGGAAAGTATAATCTGCTTCATAATATCCTTGGCAAGGTTTAATCTGTAAATTAAAGAAAAATGCTCCATATAATATTTCATCAATAATTTTGCGGGCTTTTCAAAGGTTTTTGTTCCATTTTTTAAAGGCAGTGATAAAACTTAACAGGTGCATTTATAGGGGATGTACTTATTTAATTACATGAAAAAAGTTTTAGTAATTACTTATTATTGGCCCCCTGCAGGTGGCCCTGGTGTACAGCGTTGGCTGAAGTTAACTAAGTACCTGGCTGAACTACAGGTGGAAGTCCATGTGCTTACAGTGCGCCCTGAAAATGCCACCTACCCGCTACGGGACACTTCGTTGCTTGGGGAGGTAAACCAAAAGGTTCGGGTTCATGCCACTGCCACGCGCGAGTTATTTTCTCTATATAAAAGAGCTTCAGGACGAAAGGAAGTGCCCTTCTCGGGCTTTGCTAATGAATCCGACAGGCCCGGGCCCCGACAAAAACTATCGCGATTTATCCGTGGCAATTTCTTTTTGCCTGACGCACGAAAGAGCTGGAATCGCTATGCTTATGCCGAGGCAGCTCGTATTATAAAGAAAGAAGGGATCAGTACAGTAATCACTACAAGCCCTCCCCATTCAACGCAGCTCATTGGCCTTAAGTTAAAAAGGGAACTCGGGCTGCGATGGATTGCAGACTTTCGTGATCCCTGGACAGACATTTATTATTACAAGAAGTTTTATCCCACGGCTTTGGCAAAGAAAATTGATAGGAAATGGGAGCGGCAGGTGCTTGAGGGAGCTGACGAAGTGATAACAGTCAGTGCGGATCTGAAAAGATTGTTTCTCGAAAAATCGTCTCATCTGAAAACAGAGCACTTTCACGTGATACCCAATGGGTTTGACCCTGATGATTTTCGTGGAACAGTGGAAAAGGATGCCTCTCAACCCTTTACTATTTTATATGCCGGAACCCTTACTGATCAATATCCCATTGAGGCATTCCTAATACAACTCCGGCAAAGCCATATCAAAACAAAGGTCCGGCTGCGTTTTATTGGCAGAAGAGATGAGAAGTCGCAGAAGACCCTGATGAACTTTGACGGGGACCTGGCTATTGAGATGGAAGATTACATTCCAAAAGATAGATTGAACATAGAACTACTGCGGAGCGATGCACTTCTTTTAGTTATCCCTGATATTGAAAACAACAAGGGGATTCTCACGGGAAAACTCTTTGATTACATTGGCGCTAAAAAGCCCATTATAGCCATCGGACCTCCCCTTGGTGATGCAGGTGAACTGATAAAGCAATGTGAAGCAGGGGCAATGTTCGGTTATGATGATTACACCGGGCTGGAAAATCTTTTGACAGAATGGCTTACCAAACCTGAGAATTTCAAACCAGCAATAGAGGTCGTTAATTCCTTTTCACGACAAAAACAGGCTCAGCAAATTGTATCTCTTATTATTTAGACTTATTTCCCCGCAATATGCACTAGGTCGTGAGTTGTCTTTTGCGCGTTATTAAATACAGGGCAATAAAAA
>CAZNMG010000404.1:0-2679 GCA_964574075.1 uncultured Owenweeksia sp. | reverse complement strand
CCAGCGGGCCCTTCCGTCTGGTAAATCCGGATCCTTTTATCGGTTCTATTATTGAAAGTGTAGTAATCTGCGGCACCGATAGCTTGTTTCTCAGCACAGAAAAAGGCTTATGGCTGGCTTGGATGGAGGGAAAGAACAGATTTGGCTCAAGGAAGTTGGGGAGCCTGATTGCCCGGAGTAGTTGCCTGGTTGGTAAGAATCTGGCGCTTGCTACGGAGCAGGGGCTTTATCTGTTGCAGGCCCCATTCCATCAAGCTCCGCGGTTGCTATTACAGGGAAATTTCCGCCACCTGACAAGCACAGACGATGGTGGTTTCTATGCTCTTTCCACCACGGAAGTTTTGCGTTTCAACAAGGAAGGTGAACTGGCACAAAAAGGCGGAGAGGATTTGGCAGCCTATCGAATAAAGAGTCTTTGCGTAATGGAGGATGACGGGCTGTGGGCAGCTTCTGAAAATGGAATTTTGCAGCTGAACACTTCTGATTTTTCGCTCAGAAGGCTGGTGACACAAAACGATGGCCTGCCTGATAATTTCGTGTACGGATTGCTGGAGGCGGAGGGCATGCTTTGGGGGAGTACCAACCGCGGTCTTTTTCGCTTCGATCCTGTCGGGGGCGGGGTTCTTCGGTTTTCCGCGAGGGATGGTTTGCAGTCCAACGAATTCAACAGCGGCTGTTTTGCTAAAATGCCTGACGGTAAGCTGGTTTTTGGTGGGGTAGGAGGACTTAATTTTTTTGATCCCAAAAATTTTAAAAAACCAGCTGTGCCGCCACGGTTGTATCTAAGAAAGCTTTGGGTGAATGATAAGCATACTGATCTTGTGCGGTTGAGAAAGGATTTCCACTACACCGAACGCAACCTTACGTTTGAGTGGGATGTACTCGATTGGGCCGGGCCAGAGCAGCGCATGCTGGCCGTGAAGTTGGAAGGGATTGATACCAGCTACTCTCCGGTTATCGGCAACCGCAGTATCCGTTACACAGCCTTGCCACCGGGTAAGTATAAGCTGTGGGCGCAGACGATTTCTCAGGAGGGGATGCTGGGGCCGGGGCAGGTTTTCGCCAGTTTCCACATCGCCCCACCCTACTACAGCACCTGGTGGTTTATTCTGGCCATGGTTATAGTAGCCTTATTGCTTTTAACCACTATGGTATACTATGTTTCCACCTATCGCTATAGGCAGCGCCTGGCTTTGCTTGAGCGACAAAGGGAAATGCATCTCCTGCGGCAGCGAATCTCCCGCGATATCCACGATGATGTGGGTTCTGACCTCTCTAAAATAAAAATGATTGCCCGACAAATGCCGGTCTTAAAAAATGGGGAATCCTCTTATTCTGAAAAGCTTGCAAGGCTCTCAGAAAAAGCTCTGGAGGGCCTTTCGGAGGTGGTTTGGACGGTCAACTCCACCTACGACCGGCTACCGGAGATGGTGTCTTGGTTCAGGGCTTATACATCCGATTTTTTTGAAAACACATCAATCGAGAGCCGTTTTAAAGCATCAGACGATTTACCTGACATCCTGGTGGAGCCGGATCTGCGCAGAAATCTTTTGATGATTTATAAGGAAGCCTTGCATAATGTGCTCAAGCATAGCGGGGCCACATTGGTAACTACTGAGCTCAGATGTACCCATGAAGGTTTTTTCGAAATGTCGGTTTCAGACAACGGTTGTGGGATGCATGCAGAAACGTGCAACCGCTCAGGAAACGGCCTGAAAAACATGGAGCAGCGCGCTGCCATTGCGGATTGCAAATTGCACATCAGCAGCAATAAAGAAGGAGGTGCCCTGGTGGTAATTAAACGATATCTACTTGCAAAAAATACCACGAAAGGGTGAGAGCGGAAACGCGGTCAAAGATTAACTTTAGGTATAGATAAAAATAAGTAAATGCTAAAGGTAAGCCTGGTTGAAGACGACCCGGATTTTCAACAAATGCTGGCTGAAAGCCTTCGGGCTGATGCTGACCTGGAGCTGGTGGCAGTGTACGGCACGGCCGAGGATTTCATAACAGCTTTTCCTGGTGCCCCGGCACAGGTAGTGGTAATGGACATCAATCTTCCCGGAGCCTCAGGCATCGCCTGTGTCCGTCAAATGAAAGCACTTTACCCTCAGCTACAGTTTACCATGTGCACCATATTTGAAGACAGTGACCAGCTTTTTGAAAGTCTCCGGGCCGGGGCTGTCGGGTATATCCTTAAACACAAAGCGGTTGAAGAGATTGCTGCTGCAGTGAAAGATATTTACGCTGGAGGCTCCCCTATTTCTTCATCGATTGCCCGCAAGTTGGTTGGTGCATTTCAGGAAGAAGCCGGACCCGCTGCCAAACAATTACAAAAACTGACCAGACGTGAACAGGAAATTCTTCATGCACTGAGCCAGGGCTACCGCTACAAGGAAATTGCAGCCCAACTTTTTATCAGTGAAGAAACCGTACGTACACATGTGCGCAACCTGTATGAGAAGCTGCAGGTACAGTCACGTACCGAAGCTATCAATAAGGTCTACGGCTTTCCCTTGAAGTAATTTTTCCTCTTTTTACTCCGACCAGCTCCCCATTCTCCCGGCCCGGAAATCCTCGTAGGCCTGCATAACTTCCTGCATAGAATTCATTACAAATGGCCCCTGGGCCACAATGGGTTCATTGAAAGGCTCGCCATGCCCGAAGAGGAGTATGGAA
>CAZNMG010000403.1:0-17073 GCA_964574075.1 uncultured Owenweeksia sp. | reverse complement strand
TGTAATTGATGTTCCTGAAGTGGTAAGACTCCTTGAAGAGACAGGGGTTTTTGATTTTGTTGAACCGGATTATACGGGCTTTGGAACTGGTTCAAATCCCGGAACTATTTGTGCCACTCTGCCTAATGAAGCTCTTTTCGGCCGGCAGTGGAGCTTGTACAATAACGGCTCTTTTAATTCAGCCAGCATAAACGATGCAGATATCGACATGGATCAGGCCTGGCAGATTAGCACGGGTAGCCCATCGGTAATTATAAGTTTCCTCGACTCGGGGATAAAAAGAGACCACCCTGAATTTGAGGAAAGGATATGGATTAATCCAATGGAAAACCCATCCGACCAAACCGACAACGATGCCAATGGTTATAAGGATGATATATCCGGCTGGGACTTTGTAAACAATGACGCTTCTCCTGACGATGACCATGGTCATGGCACCAATGTGGCCGGCATTGCCGGAGCAAATGGTAATAATACCATCGGGTATGCGGGAGTTGACTGGAATTGTAAGATAATGTCCTGCAAAGTTTTGGATCAATACAGTTCAGGCTTTTACTCCTGGTTTATCGCTGGCATTTATTACTCTGTTGACCAGGGAGCAGATGTAATAAACATGTCACTCGGTGGATCTTCCTTCTCATCCGGCCTCCAGATGGCTGTAAATTACGCTCATAGCGCGAACGTGCCTGTGATTGCCGCTATGATGAATTTTAACAACAGTACGCCCTACTATCCCGCTGCATTTACCAACGCCATTGCGGTGGGTTCCACTGACCCCAATAACTATAGATCCTCATTTAGCAGCTATGGAAATCACATTGATATTGTGGCTCCCGGTAAAATGATCTACGGCCTCTCTCATTCATCCAATACCAACTATAACATATACTGGAGTGGCACCTCGCAGTCCACTCCAATGGTTTCAGGCGTGGTGGCACTTTTAAAAGGCATAGACCCTAAACTGAGTGTGGATTCCGTGCGCAATCTGCTTCGCAAGGGAAGCGTTGACGAGCTTGGTTCCCCGGCAGAGGATCTTCCCGGTTGGGACCCATATCATGGGGCCGGTTTATTAAATGCCTATAACACCCTGTCGCTTGTCAACCCGCCACTCGTATGTAATTTTGAGGCACCCTTTGCAGAGAATTTTGAAAGCAGCTCACCCTCCCTCTGTTGCTGGAATAACGAGTTTATTGCACATACTGAGGGTTGGTCTCTTCGTAAAGGATCTTCAGGCACCATCACAACGGCTCATGAAGGAGTGCAAAATGTGAGCTTTGTTTCAAAAAATGGCGGTGTTGATATTTCACGTTTTATATCTCCGGTTATCGATATTTCCCCGCTTACCTTTCCCCGCTTGAATTTTTGGTACGCCCAGGAGAACCAAGGTGGCAATCAGAATTATCTCAATGTGTACTACAGATATGCCCCTGCAAAGGATTGGAACCTACTGTGGTCGGACTCTACTGAACAACCGTATTGGAAACTGGCCGAAGTGTCATTGCCAAAAAATGGTTCAGGTTTACAACTGGCTTTTGAAGGGATAAACCACTATGGTCACACGACTGTCCTCGATGATGTAAGCGTGATTGAAGGCTGCAATCCTTTGGGAGTAACCTCCCTCGTCATGGTACATGCCAACACAATGACCGATATCGGAGAGCTTTCCAGCGGTTATGTTATTGATAAGGATTCACTGAGCAATTTTAGTATCAGAGCCGAGGTTTGTGATCCCGCAACGGTGCGGAGCGTCAGGTTTTTCCTCAACGACAGCTTAATTCAAAATGAAAATATTGCACCCTACACCATTCAGGGCGACAATGCCTCAGGATATACACCATGGCAGCCACCAGCCGGAAATTATACGCTGAAAGCTATACCCTATTCCGGTGTCAACGGAAACGGTGATCCAGGGGTTGCTAAAATGGTGGACATAGAAGTGACTGATGGCCCAACTTCCCCTGATTGTAATGGCGATACCCTAGGAACCGCTTATCTTAATGATTGCGGAATTTGTGTGGAAGGTAATACCGGACTGCCTGAAAATACAGGTAAGGACGATTGCGGACAATGCAACGGCAACAATGTCGCGAAAGACTGTCATGGAGATTGTTTCGGAACCGCCTTTTTAGATGATTGCGGGGTATGTTCAGGAGGGAATACCGGCACACCTCCCAATGCTGCTAAGGATACCTGCGGGATCTGCTACGGAAATAATACTGGTTGTGACTCCTGTAAGCCCCTGGAGGTAGTATCGCTAACGCTCGTAAATTCGGGTACCACGGGAGAAATCCGAACACTGGCTCTCTCCGATACTATTATTAAAAGCCAGGTTGGAGGTTTCAGTATCATTGCTGAAGTTTGCTCGTTCCAGGCAGTGTCAAGCGTACTTTTCGCCCTGAATGGTGCCCTCATAAGAAAGGAAAATGCAGCTCCCTTTTCCATTGCAGGGGACGTGAGCGGCAACAGCTATTACCCATGGAATATTTCATCGGGGCACTATACCCTTACCGTAACACCTTACTCCGGCAGCTATGGCAGCGGAACAGCAGGAGTGGCGCAGACCATCGATTTGTGGATATTGGATGAAGAACCCAGTCAACTAATGGCTTCGGGCTATTCTGCTTCCATTACAAATGCAACGATGATGTCTGCTCCTGGTTTATCACAGGGTGCCCCTCTGTTGGAAAATATTTTCAAGATATACCCCAACCCCACTACCGGTGGGGTGACTGTGCAATTTGGTAATGTGAAGGATAACATTTCCCTTATCCTGATGGATTCCTCCGGCAGAGTCCTTGCTGAAAAATCTGTTAACGCAAGTGGTGGCCTCTTATATAAATTTGAATTAGAAGACTATCCCCAAGGGTTGTATTTGCTTAAAATAAATATAGCCGGTCAGCTCCAAACTGAAAGGATTATTAAGAACTAAAGCCCGGGTTAATATCTCATTCTCAATATCCCCGGTAAGGGATTTCTTTTTCTGTGAAGCGAATGTCATATTCCTCGAGTTCCCGCAACATAGGCTCATAAATTTCACGCGTGATGGGTATTTGCACGCCCGGAGTGGAAATATTTCCGGTGAGGATATTCTTTACAGCAACGGCCAATGGGAGTCCTACCGTGAGAGCCATAGCTGTTTCTTTGCTGTTATGACCTTTGGTTACCATTGATGACTCCAGCATGCGCTGCTCACCATCCAGTTCATAGCCAAACTTATGGTACATCACTATCATATCCTTATCCTCCGGTTCCATTCCCCATTTTTGCTCAAGTATATGCTGCAGGATCTGGGCGGGAGTTGCATTCTTTAAGCCAATCCTTTTCTTTTCAAAAATTCCCGTCCAGGTAAGTTTTTCCATAAGGTCACTATCCTGAGGAATATTGAGATAATGCATAAGCTTCAGTTCTACAGAATCATACGGGTTGTAGGCAAGAAAAGTGTTGATAAAATCACGATAAGTCATGCTATCTGAATTCTCCAGCACATAGCTGTCATCGGTCATGCCCAGCTTTACAAACACATCCCAGGAGCGGCAAAAACCTGGTCTGCGCAAAGTTCCGCGGTAAATGGTGGGGATATCCTGCAAACCATAGGTGCTGCGGTATCGCAATGAATCGCGATTGGCATATCCTTCAAAACGACCGTAGCCGTCTACTTCAATAATTTCTGTTCTGCGGAAAATCTGATGATAGGGGATGTATTTATACTGACCTTCCTGAATGAATTTAACGGCTCCACCAGCTCCTGCCAGCACAACGTTTCGGGGGTTCCAGGTGAATTTGTAATTCCAGGGGTTGTTATCACTCTCCGGGGCGACCAGCCCACCTGTAAAGCTTTCAAAGATCAGCATCCGGCCGCCTTTGTCTCTTATCTGATCAATGGCTTTCATGGCGCTGATGTGATCAATACCAGGGTCCACGCCTATCTCATTCATCAGGATTACACCAGCGTCCCTGGCCTCCTCATCGAGCATTTCCATTTCCTTTGAGATGTATGAAGCGGTGACCATATTTTTCCGGTAATCGATACAATCCCTGGCAACATCCAGATGCATATGGGCCGGCAACATACTTATCACCAAATCATGCTGTTCAATTTGCCGCTGGCGCTTTTCGGTATTCTTAATATCGAGCTCAATCGAAGTAAACCGCTCGTGCCATGCGGCCTTTTCGTCAGCTAAAACCTTATACTGGTCTGCAATAGTCAGATACCAGTCATAGCGTTCTGCATTTTCCTTAATGTATTTAATAAGGCTGTAAGTGGAGCGGCCCGCCCCGATGAGGAGTATTCTTTTCATAGCGAAGCAAAATTAGAATTCTGCATGAGGCTTCCAACTGAAAAATCTTATCCGCTACCTTTGCACGGTATTTTTGCTGCAAATATGAAATACCTGGTTCTGCTCCTCTTTTTTAGTTGTTCGCTGCTACATGCGCAGGTAAATCTCATTATTGAGGACGAAACAGAACAGGGATTATTCCTGGCTATTAATGGCTACCTTCAACATCCTGAGAAACAAGGAAAGCTCGTTATCACCCACCTCGACACTATTCCCTATCAACTTCACATCGATTCGGATACATTCAGATTCAACAAAACCATTCATCTGCGGGAACAGACGGGGCACCGGTATGTGCTTGTAAAGGATTTTCATGGCGATCTGAAACTAAGGTACCGTGGAACCTCAGCCCGTCTGCCTGCTGGCTATGCCACAGTAAAATACAATCGCTCCATCCCTTATGAAGATGCCGTCACCACTCTTATCGCATCATCAGTTGACGAGCCGCCTGCTGAAACAAAGGAAATCACTAAGGAAGCAGATGAGGCTCCTACCGCCAAGGAAGTAACCATTAACGTAAAGCCTTCTGATCCTCCTTCAGACTCAGTTTTGTTGGTGAATAATGATACGATCTCCGAGGCGGGCCGTAGGGTGGAGGTTACCATTCCAACTCCGGAACCCGCACCTTTTGAGGCTTTTATAGCCCGCCTTGCACAAAAGCAATACGAGTTTGAAAAACTTGTGGAGAGCCAGGACTACGCTTCCGCACAAAAACTTACGGTGGCGGAAATTAAGCAGGTCTTCGGCTTTTTTAAATATGATAATACGCGGTTACAGTTCCTTAAAAAGATCCAGGGTGACATTAGGGATCCTGCAAACCTGGGGCTGTTGAAGGATGAACTTGAATATGAAATCAGTAAACAGGAGTTGCAAAAATTAATTGATGGCCAATAAAACAGTTATAGCATGGGCGGCAGCATTCGGTATGTTGGCCATTACGCTGGGAGCTCTTGGCGCTCATGCCCTCGAAGCCCGTTTACCTGCAGAAAGCCTCGATAGTTTTAAAACCGCGGTACGTTACCAGGCCTGGCATGCCCTCGCACTTTTTGCCCTGGGAAGCTCCTCTCTCCTATTCAGGTATCAGAAATGGATTGCCTTGTTATGGATAGCCGGTACAATTCTCTTTTCGGGAAGTATTCTCATTTTGAGCACCATCGCCATCACTGGGTTACATATGGCTTTCTTAGGTCCTGTAACACCTGTTGGTGGATTGGCACTAATACTGGGCTGGTTTTTGTTGCTGCTATCAGCTTTAAGTAAGAATACCAGCAAATAGCCGAATTCATTTGCCCAACATTTGTAAAATAAATAAAAGGCCAGTTAGCAAATAAGGCTAAATTTGCAACCTCTAAAAATAAAGTGAAACAAATCTCAGACTTATGAATTTCACCGAAATCAAGCCTGGAAACAGCGACCTTACTCAATATAAGATAAAGGATGCCCGGGCACATTGGAATTTAACACCTGAAGCTCTGGAGGAAATCTCGCTCGAAAAGAAAATGGCTGTAAGATCCAAATCAGGAGCAATAGCCATTGATACCGGGGAGTTTACCGGCCGCTCACCTAAGGATCGCTTCCTGGTGTATGACGACTTAACCAAAGATGCAGTATGGTGGGGCGATATCAACATCAAATTTGATGCGGATAAGTTTGACCAGCTTCATGGGAAGATGGGACAATACTTTTCCGGCAAGGAGCTATACGTGAGAGATGTATATGCCTGTGCAGATAACCGCTACAAACTTAAGATCAGGGTTATAACCGAATTGCCATGGTCCAACCTGTTCGCCTATAATATGTTCCTCCGCCCAAGCGAGGAAGAGTTAAAGGATTTTGAGCCGGACTGGGTTGTAATTAACGCCCCAGGATTTAAGGCCGACCCCGCAGTGGATGGAACGCGCCAGCACAATTTTGCCATCCTTAATTTCACAAGCCAGATGGCTATAGTTGGTGGCACGGGCTATACGGGTGAAATTAAGAAAGGGATATTTTCTGCACTAAACTTCATACTTCCTCACCAACATGACGTGCTGAGCATGCATTGCTCTGCCAATGTGGGTGATAAGGATGATACCGCCCTTTTCTTTGGCCTTTCAGGTACCGGTAAAACAACACTTTCTGCCGATCCTAACCGCAGGCTTATTGGAGATGATGAGCACGGCTGGACAAAAGATGATGTAATTTTCAACTTTGAAGGTGGCTGCTACGCCAAAGTGATCAATCTGACCGAAGAAAATGAACCGGATATTTTCAGGGCTATTAAACCCGGAGCACTTCTCGAGAATATCGGCTTCAAAAAAGATTCAAACGAGGTGGATTATGAAGATAGTAGCCGTACCGAAAATACCCGCGTTAGCTACCCTCTTTACCACATAGATAATACACAACAGCCTTCGCTGGCCCGAAACCCTAAGAATATTTTCTTCCTTACCTGCGATGCATACGGTGTCCTGCCTCCTATTTCAAAACTTACTCCCGGCCAGGCGGCATTCCATTTTATAAGTGGATATACAGCTAAGGTTGCCGGTACAGAAGCTGGAATTACCGAGCCGGTAACTGCCTTCTCAGCATGTTTTGGGGCCCCATTTATGCCTTTACACCCTACTAAGTATGCTGATATGCTCAGTAAAAAAATGAAGGATGCCGGTGTGAACGTATGGTTAGTAAACACCGGCTGGTCTGGCGGGCCTTACGGAACCGGGAGCCGCATGAAACTAAAGTACACCCGCGCGTTAATCACTGCTGCGCTTAAAGGGCAACTTGATGATGTTTCCTTTACCGAACATGAAATCTTTGGTCTTATGATGCCGGATAGCTGCCCGAGTGTGCCCACTGATATTTTGCACCCGCGCAATACATGGGATGACTCCAAGGCTTATGACAAAACAGCTCAACAACTGGCTCAGAAATTCAACAAGAATTTTGAGAAGTATGCCGATTATGCCAGCACTGAGATAATGGCAGGTGCTCCTAAAATGACGGAGAAGGTCTAAGGAGGTTTATCCATTTATTGTACTTTTAATCCCGGCCTTAGAGCCGGGATTTTTTTTTAAAACCTATGAAACAGTTCGCCACGCTTCTCTTCAGTATATTCCTTTTTCAACCAGCCTTCAGCCAGGAAGCCATTGAAGTAGAAAAGAAGATCCTTTTGGGAAAGGACACGCTCCGCGGTACTTTGTTAAGCGCAGTTCCACTCAAATCAAAAAAGATCAAAAACAAGCCGTTGATTATAATAATACCGGGCAGCGGACCTACAGACCGGAATGGAAACTCGACCATGCTTCCCGGCCCCAATGATTCCTATAAACAATTGGCAGATTCATTGATAGCACGAGGGATCAGTAGCTTCAGGTATGACAAGATGGGAGTTGGAGCTTCAACCACCTCAAAAAGTGAGAGTGAAATGAGGTTCTACGACAATGTGGAAGCTGTAAAAGTCATTTATGACTCCCTGCGCGATGTGGGGTTTCGGAACATTTACCTGATTGGACATTCCGAAGGTTCACTGGTGGGCATGTTGGCTGCACAGGAACTAAAGGTGAAGGGATTTATAAGTGTTGCAGGCCCCGGTAGCAGTTTTTATGATATCCTCGTGACGCAGCTTACCCGCCAATTAAGTGGAGAGATGCTCAAACAGACCATAAACAAAATTGATTCGGTGAAGCAGGGGTTTACAGTTACCAGCTATAGCCCGTTTTTAGCCAGCCTGCTGCGGGAGTCGGTACAACCTTACCTGAGAAGCGCCTTTGGATATAACCCCCAGGCGGAAATTAGGAAGGTGAATGTTCCGGTACTTATCATACAAGGAGGACAGGATGTACAGGTGACCAAAGATGATAGCGAAAAGCTTACTGCTGCGATGCCCGATGCACTATACCTCTACTATCCCGACATGAACCACGTCCTGAAAATGACGGACGGATCGGAAGAGCAGAACCGTGCTTCTTACTTCGATCCTGATTTTCCCCTAAACCCCAGGCTGGCGCATGATATCAGCCAATGGATTTCGGAACATTAGAATTAAAGGAGCTCATTAGCCAGGTTAGCCAATTCAGAACGCTCTCCCTTCTCAAGGCTTACATGGGCAAAAAGCCTATTCCCCTTGATCTTGTCTATCAGGTAAGATAGTCCGTTTGATTGCTCATCAAGGTAAGGCGTGTCTATCTGATGAATATCTCCGGTAAAGATGAATTTTGAGTTTTCGCCTGCCCGGGTTATAATGGTTTTCACTTCATGAGGTGTGAGATTTTGTGCTTCATCCACAATGAATATTACATTGCTGAGGCTTCGCCCGCGGATGTAGGCCAGTGGCGTTACCAGCAACTTTTCCTGACTTATCATCTCCTCTATCTGCTTGTACTCCTTATCCTTCTCGCTAAACTGGTTCTTGATAAATTTAAGGTTATCCCACAGAGGCTGCATATAAGGATCGATCTTGGCTTTCATATCTCCCGGCAGGTAGCCAATGTCCTTATTGCTCAGCGGAACAATAGGGCGGGCGAGGTAAATCTGCTTGAAGTTCCTGCGTTGCTCAAGCGATCCTGCCAGGGCAAGCAAGGTTTTTCCGGTGCCGGCCACTCCTGAAATGGTTACCAGCTTGATATCAGGGTTGGCTATGGCATGCACCGCAAAAGCCTGCTCCGCATTACGGGGCTTTATTCCGTAATAGCTCTTCTTCTCGATCTGATCCAGTGCATCCTCTACCGGATTGTAAAAGGCAAGGGTGCTGCTTTTTGGGCCTTTGAGAATGTAGAAGTGGTTGTTGTGAGGTTTGAAATCCTTATGCACTTCCTTCACCTTATCCACCTGAATGAACCGCGACTTGTAAATATCGTCAATAAGCGCCTGGTCAAAATTCTCAAGCTTACTCTTTCCGGTATACAGGGCTTCCACATCCTTAATCTTACCGGTTTCATAGTCGGCTGCATGCACACCAAGCGCCTTGGCTTTAAGGCGGAGGTTTACATCCTTTGTCACCAGGATCACCTGGCGGTCCATTTCCTCTCCCGCAAGTTTTACGGCTGCATTGAGGATCTTGTGGTCATTTTTGGTTCCACCGAAAATTTTGATGGCGTCCACATGGCTGTCACTATTCATCACCACCTTAAAGCGCCCTTTGGTACCACCATTGAGGCTTATCCAATCCTGCAGCCCCTTATCTCCTGCCTTTTTATCCAAAAACCTTATAAACTGGCGTGCTTCATAATTTTTGGTGTCGCTGCCTTTTTTAAACTCATCCAGTTCCTCCAGGACCGTTATCGGGATCGCCACATCGTGCTCCTCAAAATTGTTGATCGAATTATGGTCGTAAAGGATAACGGAGGTGTCGAGAACAAATATTTTTTTCCGTGCAGTCTTACCTTTTCGTTTGGCCTTTACTATAGTTTGGGGAGCTTTCTTTACCATATAGGGTTTCCATTAGAGTTTTTCAGTCCCGTCTAAGTTAGCAATCCACTCCTTGCACCAAAGCCCGGATGGTGGTAGATATTCACAAATAAAAAGTGCAGACTGTTGAAAAATTAATTCACACCCCCTCCCAGCTATACATTATTTATATTTGCGTGTGAAACTAATCCAATTTAACTCTACTTTTAATCCCATCATTGGATTACCGTCCCAATTTGGAACTGGCGCAGACTTAGGCACAAACCCCAACTATCTGATTACCAGGAATTTTTATAATTCACCATCTTGTGGCCTGATAATTCCAAAGTAAATCTGACGCTCGAAACAACTCGAAACTATGAAAACTGTAAAAAATCTATTCTTTTATGCTGCGCTATTTACTGTTGCAGCCTGTTCCAAAGAATCACCCGAACCTACCGGCAACCAGGCCGGAGCCACTGAATTATCTACTCTAAGTATTGCTTCATCCTTCAACTGGTCTAGCAGCTTAAAGGGAGAACTCAAGCTCACGGTTAAGGAACCGCAATTTCTCTCTGTAGAAAATCAGTGGCTTGAACTACGTGATGCTGAGGGAAAAATTGTGGGACGTGACAGGATTGAAAATGGTTTGACCCACTTTTATATAAGCCTTCCTGCCTTTGATGAAAAACTCTATGCCTACTATCCAAACACAGAGGAAAGTTTTGAAATAAATGCTGCAGGCAATCAGGTAATACAACTTGCAGAGCTTGATCTTGAATCCTTTGATAATGCTTCCAAAAAATCCGTAACTGCGGTAGCCAAAGCGACCGGCAGCAATAGCGTTATTAATGGCGACTTTGAAACCACTATTACAGGTGTTGACAATCGCGATGCGCTGGAACTTCGCCCTCAGGGCCAATGGTATATAAAAGGCAATCTTGGATTACAGACTCAGGTGAATGGTTCTACCGTATTTACCAACCCCGACAAAGGTGATAATGCCTACATACTACAATCCATCGTTCACACCGGCAATAAATTCTATGACTTTTCCTTTGACTACAGTGGTTATGCTAAACTTCGTATAATCACCTATGACAAGAATATGAACCGCGTGGGCTATATTAACACCAGCGGAAATGGCTCAACAGGTGGTTTGGAAAACCTTTTTGTATCCAATGAGATCGGCTACATTCAATTGTATATGTATGTACGCGATGGCGGTTGGATTGATAATGTCACCGTTACCAGGGTTACTGAAATTGACACTGATAATGACGGAGTTATTGATGCCAAGGATGATTACCCGAACAACGCTTCCAAGTCTCACGCTTCCTATTTTCCCCTGATTGGCAGGCAAACAGTGGCATTCGAGGATTTGTGGCCAAACATGGGTGATTTTGACTTCAACGATATGGTGGTTTCAAACCTTGTCGAATACGGCCATGATGCGCAGGGAAATCTGGTTGACGCCACCTTTAAGGTGCGTGTAGATGCCTTTGGCGGTGGATTCTCCAGCGGTGTTGCCGTGGTGCTCCTGCAGCCAAATAAACAACCTCTCCAGGGAAATATTATAGCCAGTGTTACAGGCGATGCCACCATTGATCCACAGGTGACAAATGGACTTGTGGTATTCGATAATGTACGTACCGCATTAGATCAACCCTATCAAAACAATGGTGAGGGCCCTGATGGCGAACCCCAGGAATTTGTTTTCACGGTAACCTTTAGCGGAAATATTAATGAAAAACTTGTGATTCCGGATTTCTATATCTTTAGAAGCACTGACCGCGGTCATGAAATACACCTTGATGGATTTGGCCCCACAGCAGCTGCCAATCCTGCCTTATTTAACACCGGAGATGATTTTAACGGCACCTATAACACTAAAAAAGGTCTGCCATGGGCAGTAGAACTTATTTATCCCGGAACTATTTTCTTTAAACATCCTTTAGAAAAGGTAGACATCCTTGTTGCTTATCCCAATTTTCAGCAATGGGCTGAAAGTAAAGGTGCCAAACAAGTCGGATGGATGGTTCACCCTAACAATGGGAAGGTATACGTCAAATAAAAATATTGAGTAGAGTAGAGAGTAGAGTTAAAAGCCGGTTCCTGAAGGGGGCCGGCTTTTTTGATTTATTACTATTCTAAAATATTTGATCCCAGTAAATTCCACTGCAATCCTATATTTTTTCGGAGAGACCAGAAGAGATAAGCATCTGTTAATCAACGATTTAATTTGCAAATTCCAAGTTTTTGGCTATAAATTGCGCTCTTACTCTATCTATTGTTCAATTAAAAATATAACCAAATGAAACGTCTTCTACTCTTTCAGGCTTTGTGCCTGTGTTTTATTTCCTGCAAAAAGGAACCGGATGCAAAGCCGGTAAATACTCCCGGTGAAACGGACATGGCAAATTTGGTCATAGATCAGGCGTTTAACTGGAGCAGCAGTATCAAGGGTGCCCTCAACGTAACTTTAGTGCATGATGATAATTTCGATACGGAAGAAAGTGAGCTTTGGGTAATTAATGATGATGGTAAGCGCCTGGCACGATTTGAAGTAATGGATGATATGGCCCTGCTTAACGTAACATTGCCAGCTTCTGGTGATACCTATTATTTGTATTACCCCTCAACCGGTGATCAAATGGTGCTGGAGAAAAATTACGGTAATGTTAATTTTGAGTTGCACACCGATTTTATAAATGATTACGAATCCTTATTTGCCAATGCAGATCAGGGGAACGGAAAGAAATCCACCTGGCAGAAAAACAGTAGCGGTGTAAACCTGCTGGGCAATGGTGATTTTGAACTAAACAACTTCCAAAGCCACAATTTCAGCCTGACTGTGGCGCCCAAAGCTGATGACGGAAACTGGTACAAAATCAATAACAATTTTACGTCGGCAACGGTAAATGGAAGTAAGGTTTTCAAAGCCAACAATAACAAAACGGCAATGATCGGCCAGGTTGTCTCCGTAACTCCCAGTGATAGCTTTTCCGTGGCCGCTGATGTAGGCGGCCAGGCTTACTATTACATAATGTGGTACAAATCCAACGGTTTTTGGTTGGTAGGCTATAACGGCTATGGTGCTAACAATAGTCCGATTACAGGTAATGGCGTGGTGCCTCAACATGCCGCTTATGCCGCAGTAATTGTTTATACCTACGATAATGGCTGGATCGACAATGTGGAATTCAACACTGCTCCTGCCAATATTGATGGCGATGGTGACGGGGTGGCCGATAGCGAGGATGATTTCCCAAATGATCCCAATAGGGCCTACTCATGCTCCTATCCATTGGCAGGGAACCAAACGCTGGCCTTTGAGGATCTATGGCCTATGCAAGGTGATTTCGACTTCAACGATATGGTAATTACGAGCAAAGCTCAATTTACAACCAATGCTGCCAATGAACTGGTGGATGCCCATATAACCATGAGCCTTGATGCCGTAGGCGCGGGTGTAAATAATGGCTTGGCGTTCCGCTTTTTAAACCCCCACCGTCAGCCATTCAGTAGTAATATTATTGCCTCGGTGAGTGGTAATGCATCCCTCGATCCTGATAATGCCAATGGAGTTATCGTGTTTCAAGATGCCTTTGCGGCCCAGACTTCCTACTACACCAACAATGGCAGCGGACCTTCTGAAACACCGGATACCCTCAAATTCACCATTAATTTTAATCAGGGTGTGAGCACAAGCGGAATAGTGCCCGACATCTATATCTTCCGTAGCAATAACCGTGGCCACGAAATCCATCTTGACGGATTTACCGGAAGTGCAGCGGCCGATAATTCCTTATTTAATACAGGCGATGACTTCAACGGAACCTATAACACAGAGAATGGATTACCATGGGCCCTTGAAGTAGTCACAACTCCGGAAGACCACTTTCAGCATCCGCTCGAAAAGATTGACATCCTTGTGGCATACCCACAGTTTCAGCAGTGGGCTGAAAGCAATGGATCGTCAAGCGCAGCCTGGATGATGAATCCCAATGCTTCCAAAGTGTTCGTAAAATAATTTTATCACCAAATACCAAAGCCGGCTTTCATAGATATGGAAGCCGGCTTTTTTTTGTTTAACAAATGCGTATTTATTCTTAAAAAACTGCCCCGGCTATGGCCTGAATGTTATCCACCTTACCCATGGAGTAAAAATGCAATACCGGCACCCCGGCCTTTTTAAGTTCCTTGCACTGCTGAATGGACCATTCAATACCCACTTGCCGCACATCTTTGTTGTCTTTACAATCCACAACCGCTTTTACCAGTTCATCCGGCAGGTCAACATGGAAGAAGTGAGGAAGGACACTAAGATGGCGTTTTGTGGCAATGGGTTTTATCCCCGGAATGATAGGAACCGTTATTCCTGCACCACGACATTTCTCCACGTAATCAAAGTACTTCTGATTGTCGAAAAACAGCTGGGTGATGATGTATTCTGCACCCGCATCAATCTTCCGCTTCATCCTTTCAATATCATTGTTGATGCTGGGCGCTTCAAAATGCTTTTCGGGGTAACCCGCTACACCTACACAAAAGGCCGTTTGATGGGTGTTTAGAAGTTCTTCATCCAGGTACTTCCCTTCATTCATGCTTTTTATTTGTGCCACAAGATCACAGGCATAATTATGCCCGTCTCTCTCAGGTACAAAATAGGTTTCCCCTTTTATGGAATCGCCACGGAGCGCCAATACATTCTCAATCCCCAAAAAGGCGAGATCGATAAGCGCATTTTCGGTGTCTTCCTTTGAAAAGCCTCCGCAAAGAATGTGCGGTACTGCATCAATGTGGTACTTATGCTGAATGGCCGCACAGATCCCTACCGTTCCCGGCCGCTTCTTTATTACTTTTTGCTCCAATAAGCCGTTGTCCAGGCGCTTGTAAACTACCTCCTCACGGTGATAGGTGACGTTTACAAAAGGAGGCTTAAACTCCATCAGGCCATCAATGGTATCATAAATCTCCTGGATGTTTTGCCCCTTGAGGGGAGGCAATATTTCAAAAGAGAAGATGGTTTCTTTAGCGTTGTTAATGTGATCGATTACTTTCACTGTTTAATTCAGATTTTAGTTTTAAAATTTTGTCATGGTTTTTTTCAAAAACACACGCCAAAATTTGGCGGTGAAGGGTTTGTTACCACCCCGCGCTAAAACACGGGTTTACCAAGATGTGACCCCGATGGGGTCTTCAATTTTTTTCTATTTCTTTACTTTAACTGGGAACATTAAAGGAACAACCTTTTCGGCCCATAGATGAACTCTGGAATAAGCCTTTATTTCGTAGTTCCCAGGTTCACCATGAGTAAACCTTATCATGGTCCCTATATCGCTTTCAATTAAGTCCAACATATCCTCACTTTCTATTCTTAAAAACCCTTTTACAATAGCCGAATCGACACTTATCCCATCTTTCTGCACCAACAATACATTGGTTCTAAAGGTATCATTAGGATTCATTTCAAAGGCTGTATTATCAAGAAATGGATATAGACTATATTTCTCGATTTCCTTAATCAAACTATCATTTTGAAACTTTAGCGCTTCATTCTCACTTTGCAGTTCTTGAACATGATTACTACATGCACAAAGCAGAAAGGTTAAGACAACCAATAATGTATATTTCATTCTTCATCTTTAAATTCTACGAACTATCCACTATGGACTGTGGACTATCGGCTATCGACTTTCTTCTCTCTGCCAATCAATAATTCAAACTCGGTCTTAGCCACCTTTCGGCTTCTTCAAAATCCATCCCCTTTCGCTGGGCATAATCCTCCACCTGGTCCTTTGCGATTTTTCCCAGGCCAAAGTATTTGGAATCAGGATGGGCAAAATAGTATCCTGACACCGAAGATGCAGGGCTCATCGCCAGACTCTCGGTGAGAGTGATACCGGCTTTTTCGGCATTTAAAAGTTTAAATATTGTTTTTTTATCGAGGTGATCCGGGCAGGCAGGGTAGCCGGGTGCGGGGCGTATGCCCCGGTATTTTTCCTTGATCAGATCCTCGTTCTCCAAGTGCTCATCCGGGGCATAAGCCCAGTAATCCGTACGCACTCTTTCGTGAAGCCATTCTGCTGTAGCTTCGGCCAGTCTGTCGGCCAGGGCCTGTACCATTATGGCGTTATAGTCATCAAGGTGCTCCCGGTATTCCTCCACCAGTTTATCGGCCCCAATACCGGCAGTTACCGCAAAGCAGCCTACATAGTCGGTAAGGCCGCTCTCACGGGGAGCAACAAAATCACTCAATGCCAGGTGTGGTGCGGAAGCAGCTTTTTTTGACTGCTGCCTGAGCGTATAAAATGTGGCTAACTTTTCCTCGTTTTCATAAAGCTCAATATCATCTCCCACAGCATTGGCTTTCCATATCCCAAAAACGGCATTCGCAGAAATGCTTCGGTTGGCAATCATTTTATCCAACAAGGCATTTGCATCTTTAAATAAAGCTGTAGCCTCCTCGCCTACCACACTGTCTTCTAAAATCCGGGGGTATTTCCCATGCAATTCCCATGTCATGAAAAACGGAGTCCAGTCCATATATTTTCTTATTTCGGACAGATCCAGGTCTTCAAAGGTTTTTACACCCAAAAAACGAGGAGTGTCAATAGTTGACGGAGTGAACTCCACATCCGGCTTATTGGCCCGGGCCTCCTGAAGTGTAATGTACTCTTTTGTATTTCCGTGCTTCAGGTAGCCATCGCGCAGCTTTGTATACTCCTCTGCCAGTTTTTTCTTAAAATCCGGATGAGATGCAGTGTTGGATAAGGTCTGGGCTATGGGCACGCTCCGACTGGCATCATTTACATGCACGGCAATACCCGAATACTCGGGATAGATCTTTACTGCTGTGTGCGCACGTGAGGTAGTGGCCCCACCGATCATCAGCGGCAGGGTCATTTGCTGGCGCTCCATTTCACGTGCCACGTAGATCATCTCATCCAGCGATGGTGTAATAAGTCCACTAAGGCCAATTGCATCCACCTCTTCCGCTTTGGCTGTAGAAAGAATCTTTTCAAGTGGCACCATCACACCCAGATCCACAATATCGAAGTTGTTGCAGGCAAGCACCACTCCCACGATGTTTTTGCCGATGTCATGCACGTCACCTTTCACGGTAGCAAGCAATATTTTTCCTTTCTTTTTGGCGTCCACCTGCCCAAGCTTTTCGGCTTCGAGGTAGGGTTGCAGATAGGCTACCGCCTTCTTCATTACCCTCGCAGATTTTACCACCTGGGGCAAAAACATTTTTCCCGAACCAAAGAGATCGCCTACCACGTTCATTCCATCCATCAGCGGTCCTTCAATAACCTCCAGGGTTTTGTCAAATTGCTGGCGGGCTTCTTCGGCATCATCTTCAATA
>CAZNMG010000402.1:0-4490 GCA_964574075.1 uncultured Owenweeksia sp. | reverse complement strand
TTGGTGGTTTGTCGAAATTGTGTGCAATTATTATTCTCATTTTCAACTCATACGCAATAATATTTGTTACTTTTGAACCACCAAAAACCAACCCCTTAATGAGTTTTTCTTTAACACAGGCCCAAAACCACTCTGCAGATGAAGAACAGGCTGCCGCTGAAAAAAGGCGCAAAAGACTGTTGTTTTGGGAAAATGTGAATATCCTCTTCAAAACCACCGGCATGATCGTGTGGTGTATTGTTTTCTTCCTGGCCATTCTTGAACTCAAACGTTATTTCAACCTCGACCTTATTCCTGGCTATGATAGTGCCTTTGAGAGTGTGTACGGCAGCATGCGCGGAACCATTGTTAATGGTGTAAAAGACCTTCAGTAGCTTTTGGCACCTCTTTTGTAATTTCAGTGACCAAATTCAGGTCATGATGCATAAGCTCCTTTTTCTGTCTCTCCTATTTTTTTCCCCTTCGGCTTTTATCGTCTCACAAAGTAATCACATTGGTGATAATGGTGACCTGCGGCATGTCAGCAACTCCGCCTTTCGGGTAGGGGAATACCTGAAGTATCGCATCCACTACGGTATTATAAATGCAGGCATAGCCGAACTTTCAGTACAACGGACAACTGAAAAGCAGGGACGCCCGGTTTACCATATGGTAGGCAAAGGTCGTTCTGTAGGCATGGCCGAATGGTTTTTCAAGACCCGCGACCGTTACGAAACCTATATGGATACGGAAGCTATGGTGCCCTGGGAATTTATCCGCGATGTGAATGAAGGGGGATATATTATTAAGCGTCACATCCTTTTCGATCATTATAAAAACCAGGCAAAGGATCTTGAAAAAAGCAAAACTCATATTTATGATATTAAGCCAAACGCACAGGACATGCTCAGCATGTTCTACTACGCCCGCTGCCTCAAAACCGAGAATCTGAAGCCGGGGGAAACCCTTCCTATTGATATATTTCTGGATCATGAGGATTTTTCATTTAAACTCAAGTACCTGGGCCGTGAATATGTTAATACTGAGTGGGGAAAAGTACTTTGCAAAAAACTCATACCTGTGGTGCAGGAGGGGCGTGTGTTTAAAGATCAGGAAGGTCTTACCCTGTGGGTGACTGATGATGAAAGCAAAATTCCGGTTCGCCTTGAGGCAGAGTTGGCAGTAGGCAGTATTAAAATGGACCTTATTGCGTACAAAAACCTCCTGCGACCCATTAGTTTTAAAAAATAAGATGCGTTATTTTGCCTTTACCTAATTCAACCTTATGAGTGGCGACACAAACGCAGAGGTTCAGGACCGGATCGCGAGACTGGCTGAAAAATACCAGGCAAGCGGTCAGGATCTGGTGGCGTATCTCGATGGCCTTCTCTATGCCGATTATAACACTTACTGGGATTACATTCACCTGGACACCCTGCTGAGTTTGCAGAATCCCCGGACCAGCTTTCCCGATGAAGAGATCTTCATCATGTACCACCAGATCACCGAACTTTATTTTAAGCTGAGCCTTCACGAACTTTACCAGCTTGCGGCAGCAGAAGTGGTGAATGAGGAGCTTCTCCTCACAAAACTCAACAGGATAAACAGGTATTTCGGAGCCCTTACCCATTCTTTTGGGGTAATGGAAAAAGGAATGGAGCGGGAGCAGTTTTTAAAGTTCCGTATGTCCCTTATTCCGGCAAGTGGTTTCCAGTCGGCCCAATATCGGATGATTGAGATCGGGGCGACTGATATGATCAACCTGGTGAATAAAGAATACCGGGCAGAGATGCAACAGAGAGGGGCTTCCCTTGAAGAAATGTACGAGAAGATTTATTGGAAATCCGGAGCTACCCTTGAGAAAACGGGGGAAAAGACATTAACTCTAAAGCAGTTTGAAAAAAAATATTCTGAGCAACTCCTGCGCATGGCGCACCGCTTTAAGGAGAAAAACGTCTGGCAGCTTTTTAAAAACATCCCGCAAGACAGTAAATTATATCCCGAGTTGAAATCCCATCTGCGTGCGCTCGATATAAACGTAAACGTGAACTGGCCTCTTCAGCATTATAAAACCTCGGTGGTATACCTTGCTATGCGTCCAAATGATATCACGGCAACCGGGGGCACAAATTGGCAAAAGTATCTTCCGCCAAGATTTCAGAGGCGAATATTCTATCCGGAGCTGTGGTCAGAAACCGAAAAAAACGATTGGGGGAAAAAATGGGTGACGGATATTTTGGCCGAGGTAAGTGAGCGAAAGCAATAACCTTCCACAGAAAAAGTTATAGTTTTTGACCATTTAAGCTTATTAGTTTAGTAATAAATTTATATTTGCGATATACTCTCTTAATAATACTGTGCTGATTTACTTACTTTTATGAAGAAACGACTCACTCTCATCTCAGGGGCGCTGGCCGTGTTTCTCACGCTGGCCATTATTTACAATCTCCGTACTGATCCCGAATCGCGCTCCCTGCAGCAAAGGAATATCCTTACCCAGGAAGTGCAGGGAATAAGACAGATTGAATACCGCTTCGGAATTCCTGTTGATTCATTTGAGGTGGTAGAGTCAGTAATAGGCAGGGGTGAGAGCTTTGGAAACATCCTGCAGTCCTATGGAGTGGGTTACCCTGTGATTCACCGTATTGCTCATCAGTTTCGCGATATTTTTGATGTCCGCCACCTTCGCATGGGCAAACCCTATGCGCTGTTTTGCGAAAGCACCGACAGCACACGCAAGGCGAGGTTCATGGTTTATCAGCCGTCACCGGTAGATTACTACGTGTTTGACCTTTCGGACTCAGCCCGCGTTTATTCGGGAAAGAAGGATGTGACCACTGTAACAAGAGAGGTTTCGGGCGAAATAAATTCTTCGCTTTACGAGGCTTTGGTAGAGAAGGGAGCCTCTCCTGAACTCACCATGAAACTTTCCAATATCTACGCCTGGAGCATTGACTTCTTTCGGATTCGGAAGGGCGACTCCTTTAAGGTAATATTTGAGGAACAGTACATTGACGATACTGTGCAGGTAGGGGTAGGCAGAATATTGGCAGCCGATTTTAACCATGGGGGCCGCTCATTCTACTCCTTCTATTATGAAAATGGAGAAGAGTATCGCGACTATTTTGATGAAGAAGGGAACACCCTTCGCAAAGCTTTCCTAAAAGCCCCTTTACAGTTTAGCCGCATCTCAAGCCGCTACTCTCCCAAACGCTTTCACCCCGTATTAAAACGATATAAAGCTCACCTGGGTACAGATTACGCAGCTCCTCACGGCACGCCTATAGTGGCCACCGCTGATGGGGAAGTTATAGCGGCTGCCTACACCGGGGGAAATGGCAACTATGTTAAGATCCGACATAATTCTACCTATACCACCCAATACTTACACATGAGCAAATTCGCCAAAGGCATGCGCAGGGGCAAGGTTGTGAAGCAGGGCGATTTGATTGGTTATGTAGGTAGCACTGGGCTGGCCACGGGCCCACACGTTTGCTATCGTTTCTGGAAAAACGGAAGACAGGTGGATCCCTACCAACAGGATCTTCCCCATGCGGAACCGGTGGAAGATAAATACCGGGAAGACTTTACTGTGAAAATGCTGGAGTTGAAAAAACGCCTGGATGAACTGGAAATTAAAAAAGCCCGTGATACAGATGTGTATATTGCGGGTGCACCAAAATCTTCATCAAGCGAAGCATAGGTTGCAGGGATTCAAACCAATTCCTCCGTCAGCTTAATATCTTTTATACGCATCTGTAAGCTGCGGTTTCCATTGAAGACGTTCTCCTCAAGGTGATAAGCTACAGATACCGGCTTGCCCGATTTTATCATTGGTAACTTATCAGCCATTCCAAATCCAATCCCGTTTAGTATGGTGTTGGAATGAGGTTCCTTAAGCACCAGTCTCAGGTGAGTGCTGTCATTTCCTACAGCACGGCTATACCCATTGTCCATCAGGTTGTTGGAGACAAAAACCGGTGTCATGTTCTGGGGGCCGAAAGGTGCAAATTGCTTTAAAATCCTATAAAATTTATCGTTGAGGTGCTCCAGGCAAACTTCGGCATCTATTTCAATTTCAGGTATCAGCTGATCATCGGTAATACTGGCAGAAACCACTTCTTCAAATCTTTGCTTAAAAGTTTCAAAGCGGTCCTTCTGGAGTGTCATACCGGCAGCATACATATGGCCGCCAAATTGTTCCAGGATGTCACTGCACTCCTCGAGGGCATTGTACACGTCAAAACCTTTTACCGAGCGGGCCGATCCTGCCAACACACCATTGCTTTCGCTAAAAACTATGGTTGGGCGGTAGTGCGTTTCAATGAGCCGTGAAGCCACAATGCCAATTACGCCCTTATGCCAGCTGCTGTCAAAAACCACCGTGCTTTTCCGCTTTTCCTCCTTTAGAGCTACAATCATTTCAAGGGCCGATTGGGTAATGGAGCTATCGAGTTCCCTGCGCTCGTTATTGTGGCTGTTAATGGTTTCGGAGAGTTGTTCCATTACAG
>CAZNMG010000401.1:0-2759 GCA_964574075.1 uncultured Owenweeksia sp. | reverse complement strand
GCAATTCGGCCCTTATCGCCTGAGGGTAAACCCTTTTCCAGCTTCTCCCAATTTTGCCCGCCATCCGTGCTCTTGTACAGTGCCGATTCGGGCCCACCTGATACGTAGGTCCATACATGACGCCTGCGCTGGTGCGCGGTGGCGTACAATACTTCAGGATTGCGCGGGTCGAGGTGAATTTCATTGAAGCCGGTATGCTCGGAAACCTCGAGGATCCTTTTCCAGGAATTTCCGCCATCTTCAGATTTATAAATGCCGCGATCGCCACCACTGCTCCATAAAGGTCCGTATGCCGCTACATAAATAATATTCGAATTTTCCGGATGAACGGTGATCATACCTATATGCTCCGAATTTTTAAGGCCTACATTTTTCCAAGTGGCACCTCCGTCTACTGATTTGTACACGCCATCGCCATAGGCAACGCTCCGCTGGTTATTGTTTTCACCGGTGCCTACCCAAATTATGTTTTCATTGTTGGGATCAATGGTAATGCAGCCTATGGAATACACCGGCTGATCATCAAAGATTGGCGTAAAGGTGACGCCATGGTTGGTGGTTTTCCAAACACCCCCGCTGGCTACAGCTACATAGTACTCGTTGTAATTATTTGGGTTTACAGCTATATCCCCTATACGACCAGATGTAAGGGCAGGGCCCAGGCTCCGGAATTTTAATCCGCTTAGGGAGGTTTCTTCGAGAAGGGTTTTATTGTTATCACTTTGGCCATTTAGCACAAGCGCGATAAGCGTGAAGAGGGGAAATAATATTTTTTTCATGGAATGTTTAAGAAGGTGGAAAGCTCAAAAGTAAGGAGCGAAATTTAAATAGAGCTATTTGGCGGATTGCGGTATAGTAAATAAAAAAGCAACCTCTGGAAGGCTGCTTTTTAAAATTTCATTTAAATCCCAAATTAGAATTTCAGGTGGAAACCCATTACCACATTAGTGAGGCTAAAATCATTATTAATAAGTGCATTGCCTGACTCCTCTAAGAAGGGGTGAACCACATCCTGCCGTGAATATTGGGAATTGGCTACGCCCAGGTCGATCCCAAAATCTTTATTTTGATACCCTAGTCCTCCTGAGAACGTCAACACATTACTACGGAAACCGCTATCACCATAAAGGCTGCTGGAGTAGCCTGTTCCCCCTCTAAGCATCACGGGCCCCAGGCGAAGTTCAACACCTGCTTTTAACTTATGAATACTTGTCATAAAGTTTTCTATGTTCAGATTGGCATCCGTGGCGAATTCTTCCTCAATACTCGGCCTGTTTCCAGACCGTTTTATAAATGTATTGGCCGGATCCTGATATTCATAATCGATACTAATGATGCCACTTTTTTGAGGCAATAAAAATCCCAATCCGCCCCTGTAAACTGCCGGGGTGGTAAGGCGATAGGAATAGTCACCGGTAGAAAAAACATCACTGCTGCCCGAGGTGCCATCAGCATAGGATGCCTGGATATCAAATTCATACACCTCATTAACACCATACCATGTGGGTGTTTGCACTGAAGCGCCTATGCGGATCCAGCGGGCAGGAACTACAATAAATCCAAAATTGAGGTTGATACCTGTGGCATTGATAGCCGTAACGCGATTTAAATCATAACTCTGTACATCAAAAGGGAAGGTATCAACAGCAAGACTGCTTTCGCTGACCCGGTCTTCAAGGGTAGAATTTAAAGTGGGAATGTTTAATGCCCCCCCAAAATAGAACTCGTTGTCTACTTCTCCGGCAAGGGTTAGCCCCACCTGGTTATGGGAGCCATATTGGTTTCGGAAATAGGAAACCTGATTATTTGATCCGTCAAAGGCGTAACCATAATCATCAATAATTCCATCGTCATCCCAATCAACTAAGAGACCGGCCTGGTAAGCGGCATAGGCTTCATCAGATATTTCGCTGATGTCAAGACCTTGGGCACCAGGGATGCCATCAGAATACACATCTTCCCTAAAAAGGTAATACTGTCCCAAAGTATTTCTTTCGGAGATGCCGGGTCCATTTATCCCGGTGAGGGTGTACTGTCGATTAAAATCCGCTATTTTATTGTAGGTAACGGCAAAAGCCCATCCGCTGCTTTTAGCATAGCCTTTGGTGTTGTCTTTCAATACAAACCCCAGGTTGTCGAGGTTCAACTCAAAATTATTGTAGGTATTTCGTTCTTCGAAAAGCCCTTGCTGTGAGGCATTGAGAGATGCAAAACCCAGCGAGCCTCCAAACTGTGATTTCCGAAATACAGCCGCCCCTGCAGGATTGAGGTGGATGCTACTAAAATCATTCCCCAGTGCAGTAAACGCCCCGCTCATTCCAAGGAACCGGGCTGTTCCCTTTAAATCATTTTTATAAAAGAGCTCAACATCATCGAGGGTTTGAGCTGAAAGACCCAAAGTGAGCAGAGAGATCAAACAAAGGGCGGTGGTTTTCATAAAATTTTTATTTCAAGATTATCGGCCACGGCTACTTCCCCGGCTACTTCCGCTACTCCGGCCGGAAGATCCACTGCTTCGGCTTGGGGTAGAGCTGGGAGCCGAATAACTGCCACCGCTACTGCGTGATGGTGTAGAGTAGCTACTTCCCGAAGAGCGGTTGTTTGAACGCGAAGGCGTATAGTCGCGGGAAGGAGTGCTTGGGGTGTAGCTTCTGTCATTACTCCGGTTAGAGGGCGTATAATTCCTTTCGTTATTGGAACGGGAAGGAGTAGTGGTACGGCTCCTGTTATTATTGGAGTTGTCATAGTTGCGCGACCTG
>CAZNMG010000400.1:0-10639 GCA_964574075.1 uncultured Owenweeksia sp. | reverse complement strand
CCATTGGAGTATCGGCTGTGGTGATCCTCCGGATAGGGGCATCGAGGTAATCGAAGGCATAGCGCTGCACATGGTAGGTTACTTCAGTGGCAATTGCTCCCAGCGGCCAGGCCTCTTCCACAAATACCATCCTGTTTGTTTTTTTTATGGAATTCACCACGGCAGCATAATCGATCGGGCGTACAGAGCGCAGGTCTATCACTTCCGCTTCCACTCCATCCTTGGCCAATTGCTCAGCTGCCTCAAGGGCTACCTTTATTATCTTACCGAAAGACACGATGGTAACATCAGAACCTTCCCTGCGGATGTTGGCCTTTGCAAGGGGTATCAGGTATTCCTCTTCCGGTACTTCCCCTTTGTCGCCATACATCTGCTCACTTTCCATTATCAGCACCGGGTCGTCATCGCGGATGGCAGTTTTTAAAAGGCCCTTTACATCATAAGGGGTGGAAGGAACGGCCACTTTAAGACCGGGGGTATTGGCAAACCAGCTCTCAAAAGCCTGAGAATGTGTGGCTCCTAACTGACCAGCCGAGGCTGTAGGTCCACGAAAAACAATAGGTACATTAAACTGACCACCGCTCATCTGGTACATCTTGGCGGCATTGTTAATGATCTGGTCAATTGCCACCAGCGAAAAATTAAAGGTCATAAATTCGATGATGGGGCGCAGACCATTCATGGCTGAACCTACACCAATACCTGAAAAACCAAGTTCGGAAATGGGAGTGTCAATTACGCGCTTTGGACCGAATTCGTCCAGCATTCCCTTTGATGCTTTATAGGCCCCGTTGTATTCGGCAACCTCCTCACCCATTAAGTAAACGGTTTCATCCCTGCGCATTTCTTCGCTCATGGCCTCTGCCACAGCTTCCCTGAATTGTATAACTCTGCTCATCTGATAATTTTCATGAAGGGGGGCAAAATTAGAAATTAATAAACATAACCCCTACACCTATGTTTAGTCGGTTAACTCAAGAGGAAAGCCATTTTGTCCGTTGGTGCTTTTATGGCTATTTTCGCCATTCTTTTCGTACAACAAATACAGAGACACTGAATATGAAGGTACTCGTTTGTATCAGTCATGTGCCTGATACCACTTCCAAGATCAATTTTGCAAACAACAACACCGAATTCGATAAGAATGGAGTTCAATTTGTAATAAACCCCTACGATGAATTTGGCCTTACCCGAGCCATATGGCTGCAGGAAAAACAGGGCGCAACAGTAACGGTACTTACCGTGGGCCGTGCCGAGGTGGAACCTACTTTGCGCAAAGCCCTGGCCATTGGGGCCAATGAAGCCATCCGCATTGACGCTGATGCCGTGGATGGGTTTTTTGTTGCTAAACAAATTGCAGCTGTGGTTGAGGAAAATGGCTATGACCTTATTATTGCCGGCCGCGAATCCATCGACTTTAATGGCGGGCAGGTACCCGGGATGGTGGCAGCATTGCTCAACCTTCCTTTTATCAATGCCTGCATGGGCCTGGAAATTGACGGAGAAAAAGCCTATCTTATCCGCGAAATAGATGGCGGTAAGGAAAAGATCAGTGCCCAGCTACCCCTGGTAATTGGTGCCCAAAAAGGTTTGGTAGAGGAAAAAGATCTGAAGATCCCCAATATGCGCGGCATTATGCAGGCCCGCACGAAGCCTATGAACGTAAGGGAAGCCGTGGATGCCGCCCCCAGAACTTCAGTAGGAACTTTTGAAAAACCTGCTCCAAAGGGCGATGTGAAAATGATTGCTGCTGATAATGTCGAAGAGCTGGTACGCCTGCTCCACAGCGAAGCCAAGGTAATTTAAGATCAACCTCTCAAAAAGAAATCAAAGGATGTCAGTAATAGTATATTTAGAAAACTGGGAAGGCAAGTTCAAGAAAAACACTTTCGAAGCCGCCCAGTATGGAGCCAAAACTGCCGAAATGATGGGCACCAAAGTAGTTGGTGTAACATTTGGCGAACTGAAGGACGATGTAGCGGAAATCGGGAAGTATGGTGTGGAAAAGATTATAAATATTAAAGGCGACCATTTTAAGGAATACAATAATTATAAGGTGGCTGAAGCCCTCCGTGAAATCGCTGATGAGGAGAACGGCAAAACTTTTATTATCAGTGGCACCTTCAACGGAAAAGGTGTGGCCCCGATACTTGCCGTAAAAACCGAAGCCGGTCTTATCACAAATGTTACTGAGCTCCCTTCTTCCACCGCTCCCCTTACAGTAAAGCGGAGTGTATTTTCGAGCAAGGGATTTGTGAGCTACACCACCGAGCAGGAGAGCAAGGTGATCGTATTTACTCCAAACTCTGTGGGAGTAGAGGAAGGTGAGGGCTCTGCAGAACTTACCTCTTCTGATGTTTCCATCCCTGAGGTACCTGAAAGTAAGGTTATGGAAGTGGACCGGGTAAAAGGACAGATCCCGCTTCCCGAGGCCGAAAGAGTAGTAAGTGGCGGCCGCGGCATGAAAGGCCCGGATAATTGGGGAATGCTTGAAGATTTGGCAGATGCATTAGATGCCGGAACAGCTTGTTCAAAACCTGTATCCGACATGGGGTGGCGACCTCACACGGAACACGTTGGCCAGACGGGTATTGCCATTAATCCCGATCTTTATGTAGCCGTAGGGATCTCGGGCGCCATTCAGCACCTGGCTGGGGTAAGCAACTCCAAAACGATTGTGGCTATTAATAATGATCCCGAAGCTCCGTTCTTTAAAGCAGCGGATTATGGCATTGTAGGTGACGCATTTGAAGTAGTACCCAAACTTACCGAAGCCGTACGTAAATTTAAGGCGAATAGTTAATGGAGAGAGTTCGTTTGCATATTAAAGGCCTGTCCTACAGCCAAACGCAATCCGGAGCTTATGCGCTGGTGCTTGGTGAGGATGGAGGTGACCGCAGGTTGCCAATTATTATCGGGGGGTTTGAGGCGCAGAGCATTGCCATAGCACTTGAGAAAGAAGTAAATCCTCCCCGCCCTCTTACGCACGACCTTTTCAAGAATTTTGCAGACCAGTTCCAGATCTCGATAAAAGAAGTGGTAATTCATAAACTGCAGGATGGTGTGTTTTTCTCCATTCTGGTATGTGAAAAAGATGGCCATGATCAGGTGCTTGATGCCCGCACCTCAGATGCCGTAGCATTGGCCATTCGTTTTGGATGCCCCGTATATACCTATAAGGAGATTCTGGATAAAGCCGGGATCATTCTTAAGGAAAGCGGTCAAAGTACGGCCCGTACAGAAAGTTCAGCTCAGCAAGTGGGTAAGACCACTTCTGCCAAGGCTCAGCCGGCATCGGCCAAGGGCAGCCTGAAAAACCAAAGCATGGATCAGTTGCACCAGATGCTGGACCAGGCCGTAAAAAATGAAGATTACGAATTGGCGGCCCGCATAAGAGATGAGATCGATAAACGGAGCGCCAACTAATAGTTGTAACACGAGGCTCCCCCCAGACCTTGTAGCCGGATCCCCTTATCCTACGGTTATCACCACGGCCGAGAGAGCGGGGGTCTCATGCTCTAACCGATTACCTTCCTGCATGTGATTCCGGTTCTTCGTTGCTCTCCGCCCGGAATGAATACGCGCTATAGCAGGATTCCATTATTGATCACTCCGGCACTAAATGCCAATTCTCCTCCTGAACAAAAATCACCCAGCCTTAGAGCCGGATTCTTCTTTTCTACGATGATCTCCCCGACCCCAGAGCCGGGGTCTCAGGCTCTACCGGTTAATCTTTATATCTGCGATTCTTTGTTTCCGTTACTCTCCTCCGAATGATACCCATTGCGAACCAAAACGCGAAGTGCTGTAGTCAAATTCCCTATTTTCGCCAACTTTACAACCGGTATGAGATTATTAGGGATTTTCCTGCTCTCTTTTTTTTCGTGTCAGCTCTCAGCCCAGGAAGGTTTAAAATTTCGCTGGGCCTATAGCGAAATCAGTGATTCGCAAGGTATTTCCATTCTACAGGTCGATACATCCGACTATTTTTTACTTGCCGATGACAACAGCTTCAGCTATGAGCTAAAAGCGAAAGACAATCTCAAGGCCAGCGGGAATTGGGAAGTAAGGAATGACACTCTGATACTGGATTACACCCTGCCAAGCGATACCACCCGGTACTATGAACTCGTTGCCCTTACCGACAGTCTCCTCACCATACGCGAGGGTGAAGTAAACTTCACTTTTTCGCGATCTTCAAAAGAAAAAGCCCTGCCCCTCAACTATGATTTTAGTAAAAATGAGGTGAGCCTGGCAGCCGTGGCACGAGGTATTTTAGGTCTTTCGGTATTAATCTTTATCAGTTTTCTCTTGTCGTCAAGGAGGCGAAAGATCAACTGGCCGCTTATTGTAAAGGGCCTTATTATCCAGTTCATTTTTGCCATTGCCATTTTAAAAGTCCCTTTTATCCGCATAGGTTTCGACTGGCTAAGCACCGGCTTTGTAACTCTCCTGGGATTTACCCTCAAGGGTTCTCAGTTCCTCTTTGGCGGGTTGATGGATCCCAGTGATTCATTCGGCTACATCTTTGCCTTTCAGGTGCTGCCTACGGTGATCTTCTTTAGCGCCCTTACCAGCCTTATGTTTTATTATGGCATTTTGCAGAAAATTGTTTTTGGCTTTGCCTGGTTGATGAAACGCACCATGAAGCTTAGCGGTGCCGAAAGTCTTGCTGCCGCAGGAAACATTTTTCTTGGACAAACGGAATCACCACTTTTAATAAAGCCCTACATCAAAAAAATGACCGACTCAGAGCTGCTCTGCCTCATGAGCGGTGGAATGGCTACAATAGCCGGAGGTGTGCTGGCTGCTTATATCGGCTTTTTAGGTGGTGCCGATGAGGCCCAGCAGATATTCTTTGCCAAACATCTTTTGGCGGCCTCGGTAATGAGCGCCCCGGCCGCGGTAGTAGCTGCAAAAATACTTTTACCGGAAACCAAAAAGGTGAACGAGTCCATGCATATTGAAAAGAGCAACATTGGCTCCAATGCCCTCGAGGCTATTGCCAATGGCACCACCGAAGGTTTAAAACTCGCAGTTAATGTAGGTGCCATGTTACTGGTTTTCATTGCCTTTATCGCCATGGCCAATTACTTATTTGAAGATGTGATCGGTGCGGTTACGGGCCTCAACGGCTGGGTGGCCGAAACCACCAACGGACAGTACCAGGGATTTTCCCTGCAGTTTATCCTGGGATACATTCTTGCGCCAATTACCTGGCTTATGGGCGTGGCCAAAGAGGACATCGTATTGGTAGGCCAGTTGCTGGGGGAGAAAACCATTCTCAACGAATTTGTAGCCTATGTGAGCTTGGGGGATATGGTGAAAGAGGGCCGTTTTGCTTCCTCAAAATCAGTGGTGATCGCGACTTATATCCTTTGTGGGTTTTCCAATTTCGCCAGCATTGGTATTCAGATCGGGGGTATCGGGTCGCTGGCCCCTTCCCGTAAAGGCGATTTATCACGTTTGGGATTTCGTGCCCTTATTGCCGGTACCCTGGCCTCACTCTTCACAGCAGTAATTGTAGGAATGCTGATCTGATAGATTGGTCTTTCCCGGATTTAAGCTTATTAAAGATCTTCGGGAAGGGAAGCGAAGAGTGAGCTAAGTTCTATCGTAAGACCAGGAAAATCACGGGGAGCAATTACATCTCCTTCGGCAAAGGGTTTCTGAATTTTGTACTCGCCATTGTCCTGTAAAAGGTTCGCGATGATGAGCCGCTCAGCCACTGATACCATCCAATACTCCCGCACCCCATACTCCTGGTAAAGTTCAAGTTTTAAGGTTGCGTCTTTCTTCGCTGTAGAAGGCGAAAGAATTTCAACCACAAAATCAGGTGCTCCTATGCAGCCTCTCCTGGTGATTTTTTGCTGATTGCACACAATGAATAGATCAGGTTCAACCACGTTGCGCGTTTCTCTGTAATCCTGCCCGGGACGTACCAGATAAACATCTAACGGAGCCTGCCAAAGTGTACAACCGGTAGTGCTCTGAAAATTTTTCTTTAGTTGAAAATGGAGTTCGCTAAATACAATTTGATGCCAGGAGGTGGGGCTTGGTGACATTCTGAAAATCTTACCGCGGATTAACTCTAAAAGTCCGTCCACCTGCCAGGTAATGTAATCGCGGGCAGTGTAGGTACCACTGAGATCCGGCTCGTTGAGCTGTTGGTTTTTATCCTGCTCCTGTGTATAGCCCATCCTCAAATTTAATCATTTGCCGCTATTGGATAGGAGTGACACTTATCAACGTTGTCAATATTTCCCGGGTTTCGTCCCGTGAATCCAGATTAAAGTATATTTCTCCCTGTGTGGTTTCCAAATGGATAAAAGGCCCCTCCCCGTTCTTTATCACCCTTACCTTTTCCTGATCGGAGGTGCGGATGAAGTTGCCTTTTTTGATAAGCCCCAGTGAAAAGCTACCCGTGTTGCCCAGTTCCGGTAACTCTGCTACTGTTTTCACACCCTGTATTTCCTGAAGTGGAATTGCCAGTCCGCCCGCCCCGGATATGATCAATTGATCGTTTTCTACTGTAGCTCTATTGCTTTTAAATGCCCTACTCACGAAAAACACGGAAGGCAATAGCACAACGAGAAGGAGGAGCACTTTTTTCCAGTTTTGCATGTCATTAAAATTGAGCTCCAAAGTTACCACATTGCAGCAGGAGTGGATTTATGATGCGCTGTAGGCTGACGTATTTGCAGGCATGCGTGCAGATGTGTCGCACTATCAGAACATTTCAGCCCAATTGCCCTTATTCCCTATAAGGCGTTGCAGTTCAGCTTGCAAGCGGTGCTTTTAGTGGTTTTAAAGATTTCTATTACAGTTATTATGACATAAATTTCAAAAAAGCGAATGGCTGCACGAAGGTTGCACCAAAGGTTTTAGAAGAATTAGTGAAACTAAATTTAGCATGAAAGTACTTGTAATTGGCGCTGGCAACATGGGATTGACCTATGCCGAAGCCATCGCTACCTCAAAATTTCTGAGAAACCGTGACCTCATGATCCTGGACAGTTCGCAGGAGAAAACTAAGGAACTGCGCAAGCGCAGCCACTTTGATGTATATGAAAAGATGAAGGACTGCCTGCCAAAGGCGGATGTGATATTTATTGCTGTGAAACCTTACCATGCCGAAACCCTCATGGAGAATATGAAACCCTATGTGGCCGAAGGTCAGATCTTCATTTCTATTATGGCAGGTGTAACCATAAAGGCCCTCCAGGAAGGGCTGAATATTAAAAAGGTGGTACGGGCCATGCCTAACCTGCCAGCACAGGTGGGTAAGGGACTTACTTCCTTTACGGCTTCCGAGGAAGTTTCGAGGCTGGAGTTGTCCACCATTGAAAACCTCCTCGATACTACAGGCCGCTCCGTTAGGCTGGATACCGAAAATGATATCGATGCCTCCACAGGAATCTCTGGTAGCGGACCAGCCTACATCTTTTATTTTATGCAGTCAATGCTGGAAGCAGCCCAGAAAATGGGTTTTTCGGATTATGATTCCAAAGTGCTTGTGGGCCAGACATTTGAAGGTGCGGTGGAATTGTTTAACTCTTCCGACCTCGACCCCAATTCATGGATGGACCGCGTGGCCTCTAAAGGAGGAACAACACGGGCTGCCCTTGACAGTATGGAAGACAACAACGTAAAGGAACTTATTAAAGAAGCTGCCTATGCGGCTTTTGAGCGAGCTGTAGAACTTGGAAAAGAATACAACAATGCCTAAAGACCGTAAGAAAAGAATTGTAATAAAGGTTGGTACCAATGTGATGACCAATAAGGACAATCGCATTGTGGGGCCCATTCTGAAACAACTCGTGGCGCAGATTGCCGAGCTTTATGAACGTGACATTCTCGCGGTACTTGTTTCTTCCGGGTCGGTGATTGCCGGTAAGGAAGTGATGAGCCAGGGAATTGGTATAAAGGATGCCGCCATACGCAGGCAGGTATTTTCTGCTGTAGGCCAGCCGAGGATGATGCGCCACTACTATAGTATTTTTCACGACTACGGGATGCGGTGTGCCCAGGTACTGGCCACCAAACGCGATTTTGACCCCGGAAAACACCGTGAGAACATGATCAATTGCTACGAAGGTCTCTTAGCGGAAGGCATAATTCCCATCGCTAATGAGGATGATGCTGTTTCACTCTCCATGTCAATGTTTACCGATAATGATGAACTGGCGAGCCTTGTCGCAGAACTCCTCAATGCCGATATGCTCATATTACTTACCGATACGGAAGGATTGTATTCCGGCCATCCTGATCATAAGGAAAGTTCCATGATACCTCATGTGACTACCGATCAGAAAGTGGAGCATTTTATTCAGACTTCAGAAAAAGGCGAAGCCGAAGGCCGTGGAGGTATGGAATCTAAATTAAGTGTAGCCAAAAAAACCGCAGCTCTGAATATCCCCACCTATATCGCCAATGGTAAAAGACCGAGGGTGATTGTGGATATAGTAGACGGTAAGGAAGTCGGAACCCGCATCACTGCAGGGATCTCCGAAAAAGTTAAATCTTAAAAATAAATAAATGAAACTCTTAAGTACAGATATAAAAAACAAGGTTCTGGATTCGATGATGCGCATTATCGATGATGACCGTGAAAAAATAATTGCCGCCAACAAGAAAGATCTGGATGCCTTTACCAAGGATGACCAGGCAATGTATGACCGCCTGGTGGTAAACAGCACCAAGGTGGACGACATGATACGGGCCGTAAAGGAAGTCCGCGGACAGGATGACCCGGTAGGGCGCACTATTTCCAGTCGCAAGCTGGATAACGGCCTGGAGGTAATCAACAAGACAGCCCCATTTGGCACTATTATGATCATTTATGAATCGCGGCCCGATGTAACCATTGAGGCAGCGGTACTTGCATTTAAAGCTAATAGCAAAATTCTGTTGAAAGGCGGCAAGGAAGCTATAAACAGCAACAAGGCTTTGGTGGATTGCTGGCATAAGGCCCTGGCAGAATATGGTCTTGAAAATGACTGGATAGAGTTGCTTACGCTGAACCGTGAAGAAACACAGGCTTTTCTGAAAAACCCGGATCAACCGCTGGACCTCATCGTACCGAGGGGCGGGGAGCGGCTTATTCAGTTTGTGAAGGAGCATGCACAGTGCGCGGTACTGGTAAGCGGGCGCGGTAACAATTTTGCCTACGTGGCTCCTGATGCTGATTGGAAGCAGGCCCTGAAAGTTATTGTAAACGCCAAAACTGACAAGATAAGCGGCTGTAATGCCCTCGACAAGATCCTGATGGATCCGGGGTTACCCGAATATCAGGAAAAGCTAAGGGAACTGGAGCAGGTGCTAAAGGATAAGGGCGTTGAGATATTAGCCGATAATGAGGTAAAACCTCATCTCAACAGTGCCGGAGAGATACCATCTGAAGATACCTGGTATGAAGAATTTCTTGCGCTGAAAGCGTGCGTGGGGCAGGCACGGGGGTTGGAGGAAGCCATTGAAAAAATCAACCATTACAGTGGCGGCCATTCCAGCACCATTCTTACCACCGACAAGCAAAAAGCCGCCACATTTATGGAACAGGTGGATAGTGCTGCTGTATACCACAACGCTTCCACACGTTTTACCGATGGTGGTCAGATGGGTGTGGGAGCCGAACTTGCCATCAGTACAGATAAATTGCACCACCGCGGACCTTTGGGCCTCGAACAGCTGGTGACCAATAAGTACTATGTATATGGCAGCGGCCAGATTAGGGAGTAAACTCCGCGACAAGGATAATTGCGATGCGGTCAACCTGCCCCTCCCTGGCAGGGAAGGGGAAAGGAGCAGTAATTCCTCCTGACCCGGTGAGAGAAAAAAAGTTGTTCCTCATTTCCGAAGGAATAAAACAGCTGGCATTAACTGGAAGTCTTAAGCCCTGGCTAAATGGGGATGAAGCAGAGGTGGAAATGCGAATCTCAACAACCTTCTCAGCATTTAAAAAGCATTAGGGGCAAGTTTTCAGGTTGTTTGCTGTTTTATCAACATCCTCCAATCTTTCCGCTGGGCTTTACTACTTTTGAAAACCCCAGTAATTTATCATGAAACAGTACCACAAACTAATGCAGCACGTGCTCCGAGAAGGGGTACAAAAAGGTGACCGCACCGGCACCGGCACCCTGTCGGTATTCGGTTACCAGATGCGCTTCAGCCTGGAGGAGGGCTTTCCTTTGGTAACCACCAAGAAGGTTCATCTGAAGTCTATAATTCATGAGTTGCTTTGGTTTTTGAAGGGCGATACCAATATTCGTTACCTGGTGCAGAACGGAGTCAATATTTGGAATGAATGGCCCTTCCAGAACTACCTTAACGAAACAGGACAGGCTGAAAAGTTTTCAAAATATTCGGATGGCTGGAAACAAAAGCTGAAGGAATTTAAAGAGCAAATTGCCGCGGATGCGGATTTCGCCAATGCCTGGGGCGAGCTCGGCCCGGTGTATGGCCGTCAATGGCGAAATTTTGAAGGAGTGGATCAGATCCGCCAGGTAATTGAGGATATTAAAACCAAGCCCGATTCACGCAGGTTGATCGTGAGTGCATGGAACCCAAAGGATATTCCCGTGATGGCCAAATCGGGTTTGCCACCCTGCCATACGCTCTTTCAGTTTTATGTGGCCGAAGG
>CAZNMG010000399.1:0-8197 GCA_964574075.1 uncultured Owenweeksia sp. | reverse complement strand
ATCACCTTCGTAAAGAGAACAAAGCCCTTATTGCCAAACTGGAACGCGCGAATGACCAGCTTGAGTTTTTGCTCAGGCAAAGATTGCTCTCGTGAGTGTGCGCCTTACATCTGTGATTCTACTGTCTGTATGCTCTTTTTGGGCGCATGGGCAGACCCCCTTTTTGCAGGAGGAAATACCTGCACAACTTGAGGTTCATATTTCTCCCGAAAAGCTCAGCCATACACTGGATTCTGCCTCCTGGGGAGCCTTTGTAAAGTTTCATGCCCGCTACTTTGAAACCCGCCTCGGTAGCGATTCTGCATTGACAAGTGGCCGCGATCACTACTGGCACCTCCGTTCTCCCGGTCTCGCCCTAAAGGCGTACCTGCAGATTTCCTTAAACCGGGTAGATACTCTTTATGTCTATAACCATGAGAAGGAGCTCCGCGAAATCATTCATACAGGTAACCATTTTCAAAAAATATGGATAAGCGAGGTTTATGATCAGGAGGTCTACCTGCGCTATCGCAACAATTCCAGGAACGAACCCCAGGTGCTGATCGAGGGCTACAGCCTCCAATTGCTACCATCAAACCGCTTTAAGAAAGCCGGCTTTGGCGATTCAGACTTTTGTGAGATCAATGTTAACTGTGCTGAAGGTGACGGTTACCGCGATGAGCAGAAAAGTGTGGTACGCATAAACATTAAACTTGGAGGTTTTGAAGGGTGGTGTACGGGCACGCTTGTCAACACTACTGATCACAGTTTCAAACCTTACTTTATCACTGCCGAACATTGCGGAATATCCCCCTCCAGTACTTTTGTTAGTGCGGCCGATCTTAACCGCTGGGAGTTTTACTTTAATTATGAATCGGCAGATTGCAGCACCCCGCCCAGTGAGGGCTCTATTCCCATAATAAAAATTACCGGGGCCACCTTACTGGCAAGGAGCGATGACAATGGAGGGGATTTCGGAAGCGACTTTATGCTCCTCACCCTCAATGATGAAACCTCCTTCAGTCAACTCAATAACCCCTATTTTGCCGGGTGGGACCATGCAGATAAGCCACCAATGTCAGGCGTTACTATTCACCACCCCCAGGGCGATATTAAAAAGATCTCCACATTTACTTCACCGGCTTCAAGCTCTGAGTTTGGAACTACGGTGGAGGATACCCATTGGGAAGTAACCTGGTCATCCACCACCACAGGGTTTGGCGTTACCGAACCAGGGTCATCGGGTGCTCCCCTCTTTAACAGCAATGGATTGGTAAAAGGTATGCTCACCGGGGGGCTCGCCACCTGTACCAACCCTGGCGACCCTGATTATTACGGAAAATTCAGCTACAGCTGGGACAGAAACGGAGGAAGCGCCAACAGAAGACTGGAGCCGTGGCTCGACCCTATCAATAAAAATCCCATCGCCCTGGGAGGTGCATTCAGAGGCGATCCCACTCCTGTTGATTCCAACAACTTCAGTGTTACTCCGGTACCGGTTTTACAGGGTGAACTCCTCGTAAAAGGCCTCGGCACCCAAAAATCTTTGGTGGAACTGCAAATCTTTTCAGTAGCAGGTGAGTTAGTGTATATCAGCGAAGTTGCCCCGGTGCCCAACGAAGTGGTAAGGATTGATGTATCGGGTTTTAAAAGCGGTATCTATTTTATAAAGATACTCCGGGATGAGGGCAGCAACACGTTTAAGTTTAACATAATTAACCAGTGATGAAATTAGTGCTGATAGCTCTTATGGGGCTTATGATAACCGGATGCAAAAGTAGTGGAACAGCAGGCAGCAAGGCAGCGCCCAAAGCTGAAAGTGAAGCCCGAAGCAGTAACCTTGAACCCCTCTACTGCCATGAGATTGCAAAGATTGATGAGCTTCTCGACTCCACCCGCTTTGCCTTTACAACGGTATTGAATTATAAGCTTATTGAGGGCTGCGCCTGTATCAAATATCAGTACAGCGGCTGCAGCGAGGGTGAATCCATTCTCACCTGGAATGGTAAATGGAATGAAAATACCCGGCCGGAAGTGATGATGAAATTACTCGTTACCGATGCTGGGCTTTGCGAGCAAATCCTTACGGACAGCACCTGCTTCAGCCTTAAGGAAATGCAACTGGTGGGAAATCAGGTTTTGGTTTTTCTCAATACGGAGGAAAACAATCTTTTGGTGGATTATGATCAAACCCGTTGATCAATAAGAACCCACCCGAAGCATTACTAGTGTGCAGGCTTCAACCGGTTCTATGTCATTTTCTTTTAAAAGGCGCTCCAGGTGAGAATTTTCTGCGCCCGGGTTAAAAATCACCCGCTTAGGCTTCAGCCGAAGAAAGTAATCGTAATATTCCTTTTGGTTATTGGCATTGAGATAAAGGGTGATGGTGTGGACTCCTTGCAGTTCAGGCTGCCCATCCAGGATCTCCCAATCTTCAACTTTTCTCGCCCTTCGCCCCAGGGCCACTACTTCATGTCCGAATTCCTTCAGCATTTTTACCGCAGTGTATGCGTATCGCATAGGGTTATGTGTCGCTCCTACTACCAGGGTTTTCATACTTAGGTTTAAAAATTAGATTTGCACAATAAGCGCAGGTTATGTCTTTAGCCACATCAGGCCTTTCTTTTCAGTACAACGATCAAAACACCTTTCGGTTCCCGGATATGGAACTTGGGAAAGGCGAACACCTGCTCATTTTGGGCCCTTCCGGCAAGGGCAAGTCAACCTTGTTGCATCTGCTGGCCGGTCTGCTCACCCCTTCTAAAGGTAATATCAGTGTGGATTCCATCAACCTTTCAGACCTCTCCGCACGAAAGTTAGACCGGTTCAGAGGCAAACAGATCGGTATCATTTTTCAGCGATCCTACTTTGTGCGTTCCCTTACCGTAAAGGAAAACCTCCTGCTGGCACAAAAACTGGCCGGGCAGCCCACAGATGAGAACAGGATCAGCATGGTACTGGAGCGAATGAATGTGTTGGATAAGTGGAATAGCTATCCTGGTGACCTCAGCATAGGTGAGCAACAAAGGGTTTCCATTGGCCGGGCCGTTATCAATAAGCCCGCTCTCATACTGGCCGATGAACCCACCAGTGCCCTCGATGATGAAAATGCCGTAAAGGTGGCTTCCCTGCTGGAGCAATCAGCGGCCGAGCAGGAGGCAAACCTGGTCATTGTCACCCACGATCATCGACTGAAAGAGCAATTCCAAAATGTGATATCGCTATGAAGCTCGCCAGGATCAGCATAGCCAATATCAGGCACAAATCACTTTCCAGCTTTCTTAGCATATTACTGTTGGCATTTGGCACTGGTATAATTGTTTTACTGCTTTCCGCAAGCGAGCAAATTGAAAAGCAGTTTACCCGCAACATTAGAGATATAGATATGGTAGTTGGTGCCAAGGGTAGCCCGCTGCAACTTATCTTAAGTTCGGTTTACCATATTGATGACCCCACCGGCAACATTAAGCTGAGCGAGTTCCGTCAGCTTTCCAAAAACCCTATGGTAGAAACAGCCATTCCCCTGGCCTATGGCGACAATTATGAAGGGTACAGAATAGTGGGGACCGAACCCTCCTACCCCGCACACTACGGTGCACAATTAGCTTCGGGAAAATGGTGGAAAAAAAGTGGTGATGCAGTGATAGGTGCCCGTGTGGCTGAGCTTAAGGAATTAACTATTGGGAATGAATTTCATGGTAGCCATGGTGTGAGCAATTCCCTGGAACATCACCATGAGTTTGAGTACCGGGTGACCGGCATCCTTGAGCCCACAGGCACAGTACTGGATAAACTCATCCTCACCGATATTGAAAGTGTATGGGATGTGCATGCCGGGCATGAAGAAACCGATTCCAACCACACGCCACGCGAAATCACAGCGGGATTGGTTATGTTTAAAAATCCCATGGGTAACCTGATGGTGCCACGGATGGTTAACCAAAATACGGGCATGCAGGCCGCGCTTCCGGCTATAGAGATCAACCGGCTCTTTTCGCTGATGGGAACCGGTGTAAAAACCTTACAATGGCTCGCTATCCTTATCGTTCTGATATCCGCGATCAGTGTTTTTATCAGCTTATACCAGTCTCTAAAGGAGCGCAAATATGAACTGGCACTGATGAGAAGCCTTGGCGCAGGGAGCGGCCAGTTGTTTTACATCGTTTTGCTGGAGGGCATCATTATTTCATTTGTGGGTTACCTCGCCGGACTGATCCTGGGAAAGCTGGCGCTTTATTTGATGGCACAAATAGCGCAGGAGGCTTATCAGTACAGCTTGTCATTCTCTATCATCACCATGAACGAATTAATACTCTTACCGATTGTTTTAGGAATTGGCTTTGTAGCAGCCCTTATACCGGCCCTTCAGGCCTACCGTCTCAATATTTCAAAGGTTTTGGCCAATGCATAAACTGTGGATAGTACTTCTGTATCTGGCCATAAACGTCACCGCCATTGCTCAACAGCAGCTCGTGTGGCCGCTCCTGGAAATGACGACCTATCAAATTGATGACGATGGCAGTGGCAATGTGCGCTATCAACCTGAGTATCCCGGTATTTTAGAATCAAAATTTGAAGGCGAGGAAGTGGCCATAGCGGGTTATCTGATCCCCATTAATATTGAAAGCCAAACCTATGCACTTTCCAAAAACCCGTTCAGCTCATGCTTTTTTTGTGGTGGTGCAGGCCCTGAAACGGTTATTCAATTAAAATTTAAAGAGCCCCCCGGCCGTTTTGCCACCGATAAGTTTTTAATGATCAAAGGAGTTTTACATCTGAACCGCAGCGGTAGCGGTCTGTTTTTTACTCTTTCGAATGCAGAAGTCCACGGATGAAATATTTTAAGCACCTTTTAGTACTCATTATTCTTTCAACTTCAGGATTGCTGGCGCAGCAGGGTACCGCGCGCCTAATCGATTGGAAATTTCTGGCCCAGGTAAAATTTGAAGATAAATACTACCCGGAATACGAAGCCTGGTACCTGTACCCTGTCTTTCCCCAAAAAATAAAAGAGGTGGATGGCAAGCAGGTTATCATAAAGGGGTATGTGATCCCTCTTGATGTGGAGGGTGGTGTGTATGCCCTTTCGGCCTATCCCTTCAGTTCATGCTTCTTCTGCGGGGGAGCGGGGCCTGAAAGTGTAATGAGCCTGAAATTCACGGGTTCTGCTCCCGAATTTGAAACCGATGATGTGGCCACCTTTACAGGTACCCTTCATCTGAATGATTCAAACCTGGATGACTTTAATTACGTCCTCCGGAATGCTACGGTGATCGACAAATGAAAAAAGCGGGAATTGCACTGATACTGCTGCTATTGCTTGTTGCAGTGTACTTTGCAGGCCCTTCACCTGCCGATCCGGTTTATTCACGCCAGTTACCTTCTGTACCCAGCGAACCTGAAGCTCTTGATACCTATCTCGAAAACCGGGAGGCTATCCCCAACCTGAGGCCGGGAAACCAGGCACGTATAATCTGGGCCGACAGCAGCCGGGATATTACTCCAATCACATTCTTTTATCTGCACGGTTTCTCAGCGAGCCATCACGAAGGTCACCCCGTCCATCGTAATGTGGCGGCATACTTTGGCAGCAACCTATACCTCTCACGGCTCTATAGCCACGGCCTGAGAGAAAATCAGCTCAATGGCTACACTGCCGAAAAAATATGGGAATCCGCTAAAGAGGAATTTACAATTGCGCAACAACTTGGAGAAAAGGTGGTCATCATTTCCACCTCCACCGGTTCTACTCTTGCACTTAAGCTTGCGGCTGAATTTCCTGACGGGATATATGCATTGATTAATCTCTCCCCGAACATCCGCATCAGGCAGCCTGCTTCCCGCCTTCTGAACGACCCCTGGGGGCTGCAAATTGCCAAACTCGCCTATGGGGGAGCCTACCGCGAAATAGATCATAAACAGCCGGAGGCCCCCAATTATTGGGATACCCTTTACCCGGCAGCGGCCACCGTGGAACTGGAAAACCTGTTGGAAACCACAATGCTGCCTCAAACCTTCGAAAAGGTAATTTGTCCGGTGCTCAACATTTATTATTACAAAAACGAAGAGGAGCAGGACGAAGTAGTGGATGTTTCAGTGATCCCACAAATGCACAGGCAATTGGGTACTTCGGAGGATCAAAAGGTTTTGATACGATTGGGAAGTCCGCAGGATCACGTCATAGCCTCTTCCATAAAAAGTAAGGACCACCTGAGCGTGCAGGAGGAAATAATACAGTTTTGCAAGAACGTGCTTGAAATACAGCCAAATAGCGGAGAGTCACTTGCAGGAAGTTTGGCTCCCTCAAAAGCTTCCGATGAACAAGGGGAATGAAAAATTGCTAAGATGAATACTTTTAGCCTTAACGGGCCCATTAAGCATAAACTACTTTGAAACTCAAGAAAAAAATCCTGTTGGCATTAGCCGTCCTCGTTGCCATTGTTGTGATAACCTTTTTTGCGGGGCCGGTTCCAGCCGATTTTGAATTTGATGCAGAATTGACCCCTTTTCCACATGATCTTAAAGAGTTGGAAAGTTATATTGAGGAATTTGAAGCTTCACGACCTGTGAGACCTGGTAACCAGGCCCATATCCTCTGGCACGATTCCATCCGTCAAAAAACGGAATACAGCTTTCTTTATCTCCATGGTTTTGCGGGAAGCTACCGCGATGGTTATCCTCTTAATAAAATGGTGGCAGATTACTATGACGGGAATATTTACATGGCACGGCTTATCGGCCATGGTCTGGAGCCCGAGTATGCTATGATCAACTTCGATGCAGAGCATGCCTGGGAATCTGCCTGTGCTGCATTGTCAGTGGCCACGCGCCTGGGTAAAAAAGTTGTCATTATCAGTACCTCCACCGGGGGTACCCTGGCTATTACACTTGCGGCTGTGTTTCCTGACCAGGTTCATGCACTGATCAATATATCCCCCAATATCCGTGATGAAGTTCCTGGATCCACCCTGCTCAACACGCCTTGGGGAAGCGAAATTGCCACCCTTGCATTTTTGGGAGATACACGGAACGTGGAACATGAGGAAGACAGCGCCAAACTTTACTGGGACACACAATATCCGGTCAAGGCTGCGCTGAGCCTTCAGAACCTCTTGGAAAAAACAATGATACCGGAAACATATCAGGAGGTGCGCTGCCCGGTACTCACCCTTTACTACCACAAAAATTTTATTGCCAAAGATTGGCGAGTGGATATTGACCTCTACCCGGAAGTTCATAAACAGTTTGGAACACCCGACTCCCTGAAGCGCCTGGTGGCGCTTGAAACCCCGGGAACGCATTTCATAGGCTCCTCAATAAAGTCAGACGATTACCGCACAGCAGTGCTGGAAATATTAGACTTCTGCAGTAATGTGGTAGGCATGAAAAGTAAAAGAGATACGTTACCTGACAAGAGTTTTGCAGAAAACCTTTAGTCAGACGCGGCCTTTGTATATCTTTGCTTTTTAATGAATTTCCTATACCCTCAATTTCTTTGGGCCCTATTGGCACTTGCGGTGCCGCTCATCATACATCTCTTTAATTTCAGAAGGTACACCACCGTCTTTTTCAGCGATACCCGCTTGCTGCAAAATGTGGTAAAGCAGTCAAAATCCATAAACCGGCTTAAGCAGTGGCTTATCATGCTGGCACGAATGCTGGTACTGGCCATGCTTGTTTTTGCCTTTGCCAACCCCTATCTCCCCGCAGCCGACCAGTCTGTACAGAATCGCGGCTATGCATCCGTGTATATTGATAATTCACCCAGCATGCGTAGTGGTATGGAGCAGTCATCACTGCTGGCCGATGCCCGCGATAAGGCAGTGGAAGTGGTGAAAGGTTTACCCGAAAACACCCGCGTACAGGTAGTGACAAATGATTTTCAGGGGCGGCAACAGCGATTTTATTCCAAGGCACAGGCCATTGATCTTATAGATGGAATAACTCCTTCCTATGCCTTCAGGACGGCCGATGAAATTCTTACCCGCGTAAAGCAGGCTACGGAGAGTGAAGCTGCTGATAATCTGGAATTAATTCTGATCAGCGACTTCCAGAAAGCCGCATTCAGTGATGTGTCTCCACTCGAGGAGGAATGGGGCCTTACCCTGCTTCCGCTGCAACAGGAATATGCCGGTCAGAATGTGGCTATAGACAGTATATGGTTTGATCAACCCGTTCTTCAACCCGGTTTCGATCAGGAGCTGAATGTGAGAGTGAG
>CAZNMG010000398.1:0-4291 GCA_964574075.1 uncultured Owenweeksia sp. | reverse complement strand
GCCAAAACCGAGGTTTTCGACAGCCTGAACCTGTGGGATTACAAACAACTGCCGGTATCCACTTTTCGCTATACCATTGGCTCTGCCGCTACCAATGAGGTGCATTTTAACGGCATAAATTTCGGGGTGTCCCAAACTTATTCCTGGGATTTTGGGGATGGAGCTACTTCAACACTGCGCAGCCCGGTACATTCATTTGCCGCAGACGGAACCTACACCGTGAGCCTCACCACCACCAACTGCGACCTTCAGGGTGTGCATACCAGTATTACCGATACGGTTATACAATTTTGCAGTCATACCCCCACCATCACCAATTTCAAACCATGGTTGTGCAAGAGCGACACCCTGTGGGCACAGGCGGCAGATTCGTGGCAATGGTATGCCGGTGGGTTCCCTATACCAGAGACTAACCAGTACCTGGCCAATTATCCCAGATATAACAGCATGAATTTTTCCGTTAAAACCACCATCAATAGTTGTTCGGAATTGTCGGAATTATTTCTGGCCAATCCCGACTGGTCCGGCTATTATTTTGACGCGGCAATGGGAGGCGATCCCTGTGCAGGCGATACGGCAATTTTTGCGGTACTGCACATTAACACCTTTCTGAACGGAGCCGAAATAATCCGGTGGTATAAGGACGGCATTCCCCTGCCTGGTTCCAATGACGAAGACACACTGTTGATCACCGCTCAGGGGATCTACGAATGCAAGGTGGTAGATCCCACCTCAAATTGTCCTTTGGATTCTACCACCGCTACGGTTACGTTTGATTGTGGAAGCCTTGGCTATGAGACAAACGATAAGGAGGTATTTTGGAGCATCTATCCCAACCCTGCTTCGGAAGTCATCACCATTGAACTCCCGGATGAAGTTGACAGGAAAGAATTGTATTTTTATAATACTACCGGTAATCTGGTCAAAGTAGTACCCGCTGCCTCTGCCACGCGGATTCCTATTGCCGGTATGCCTAAGGGCGTTTACTACATCCGGCTGAGGAGCAATCCGGAAGCTGCTATAAAGTTTGTGAAACAATAAGTTTGGACGGCATAAACCGTTAGCCGGGATTTATAAATACCTATCGGTTTCGGGGATTTGTTTGTGCTTCTCCTGTAAGAGGTCAGGTTATCCTCTCCGCCTGCCATCCCGCCAGGCCCCTTCAATGGCCAATTTTGTACATTCACTCTTGTTATAAACCTGTAAACCTGAAAATGTGAGCTGGGAAGATCACAAACTACCGGATGCTCACACCAGCACCTGGAAAAGGCTTGTCTATCTCTGGCTGTTTTTGGCAGGCCTACTCCTCCCCTTTTGCAATGGCGTGGCCCAGGTGGCCCTTCCTGATAGCCTGAAGCAACAGGCTTCGGAACTTGAGGGGAAGGAAAAATTTCAGTTTTACTACGAGCTGGCCGATGAATATTATTACCTGGATCTGAAGCTGTCGGAAGCTCTGGCCAAAGAAGCAATAAAGCTCGCCAAACCATTGGAGGATGAGCAGTCTGAATATGGAGCCCGGATATTGCTGGGTGAAATTTTACTGGAGCGCCACGATTTTGAACAGGCACAATTTCACTTTGCCAGGGCACTGGAACTGGCACACCAAACTGGTGATGAGCAAATGATCATAAAGGTGCAATTGGCCATTGCCAAGGGTTTTTCCTTTGCCAACAACATCGCGGAGGCTTTGGCCGCCCTGGATGAAGTCATACGCAGGGCAACAGCCTTTTCCGATAGCCTTATTCTTGGCCGGGCACTGCTCGCAAAGGGTATTAATTTGTACGACATTTCCGCCTATGAGCCTGCCTTGAAGGCTAACTACAAGGCATTGGCAATTTTTGATGCGCTGGGCGACTGGCACAGGTCCGGCATAGTACATACCAACATCGGGATGATTTTTCTCAGCCTTCACAGATATGACCAGGCCCTCGCCCAATTCCTGAAGGCAAGAGAAACGGCCGCCTTTCACAATGACACCCGAGGGGCGATTCTCGATTATCTCAACATTGGTGTGGCCCACCAAAAACTTGGAAATTATAAACAAGCCAGGGAATATTACCAGAAATCCCTGGCCATGGCCAGAGAAAGGAGCTCATGGCAAGACATCGCGCTGCTTACCGCCAATCTGGGAACCACCGCCATGGAGGAGGGAAATTACACGGAAGCACGCTTTTACCTGAAGCGAGCCATAGCCATTAAAGATAGCATTGGGATGGATTACAGTCTGGCGCATTCCTTTAACAGTCTGGCGGAGATCAATATGCTGGAAGGCAAATATGATTCGGCCATGGCAAATGCTCTGGAGGCCGGGCGTTTATCGCTGCAAACCCACAACCTCTCCCAGCTCTCGGAGGCTTATCGTCAGCAATCTGCGGCCTATCTGGCCAGGCAAGATTATCAGCGGGCTTATGAGTTTTTGAACAAGCATAAACAACTCAGCGACTCCATCTTCAGTCAACAGAGCGATCAGGCTATCAGCAACCTGAACATTCAATATGAAACAGCCAGAAAGGAACAGGAAATAACCGAACTCTCCACATCTAACCAAAGGCGAAAAACTGCCAATTACATTTTTGCCGGTATTGCAGTGTTGATCCTGATCAGCGGAATTTCCATGATCTACGCCCTCCACATGAGACGCAACAGGGATAAAATATTGCTGGAAAAAGAACAGGAGCTTCACGAAATGCAGAATAACTTTTTCGCCAATATCTCACATGAGTTCCGGACTCCGCTTACCCTCATTCTGGGTCCGGTGCATAACCTAATCCGTAAAACCACTGATACTAAGGACAGGCGCCTGTTGAAGATGGTTGAACAAAATGCGGGACGACTGCTCCATCTGATTAATCAGATCCTCGATCTCACCAAATTTGACCGTAAGGTGCTAAACCTGCAAAGGGAGCCTTTCAACCTCAGTATGATGATCCGTGGTATCTGCTCATCCTTCAATTCCATGGCCGAAGATCAGGGCATCAATTATACTTACGAAATTAACAATGATCATCTTTTCATGCATGGCGACAGAAACCGGTTGGAGATTGTAATGATAAATCTGATTTCCAATGCTATAAAATTTACTCCCCGCGATGGCCGTATTTCTGTGACTGTAAAAGCCATCGAGGCCACAAAAACGCTCCACATACAGGTTTCCGATACGGGATCGGGTATCTCCGAAGAAAATATCCCGAGGGTTTTTGATCGTTTTTATCACGATGACCGCGGTGCAAATTCCGTTTTTGAGGGAGCCGGGATCGGCCTGGCCCTCAGCAAGCATATAGTGGAGATGCATGGTGGAACTATTTCTGTAGAAAGCAAAATCAACGAAGGCAGCGTATTCGCTGTCACCCTGCCCTATTCACCCGAAATTACAAATACTGAAAAAGCTCCGGTCGAGGATATAAATGGTAAGGTAGTTAATGAGCCTTCTCCCGCCACCAAACATCTTGCAAATGGCAATGAAGAAAAGCCGATCATCCTCGTGGTGGAAGACCGGAAGGATATGCGGGAATATTTGAAGTCCTTTCTCCTGGAACATTACAGGATCATAGAGGCCGCAGATGCTACTGAAGGTTGGGCGAAAGCTTTGCAGGATATACCGGATGCGGTGGTCAGCGATGTGATGATGCCGGGAAAAACCGGTCTGGAATTGTGCCGGGAGCTAAAATCGGATATACGTACAAGCCATATTCCGGTTATGTTGCTAACGGCCAAGGCCTCTTCCCGGGACCGGATCAGCGGTTTAGAAACAGAGGCAGACGTGTATCTCACCAAACCCTTTATACCCGAAGAACTTGAATTGCACCTGCGCAATATGCTGGCCATGCGAAACCGGATGAAGGCTTTTTATGCCAGCCACAGGAAGATTGAACCTGCAAAAATGGCGTTCAACTCTCTTGACGAACAATTTCTGGAAGCGCTAAGCAAACATCTTGATACACATTTTGCGGATGACCAATTCAGTGTGGAGCAGCTTGCAGACCTAATGAACCTTAGCCGCTCCCAACTACACCGAAAAACCAAAGCGCTTATCGGCCAGTCTCCCATTCAGCTTATACGTACCTACCGCCTTACGCGCGCCTACGATATGGTGAGCAGCAATGCGGCCCCCATTGCGGAAATCGCCTTCCATGTAGGTTTTGGCAGCCCGGCCTATTTCAGCAAGTGTTTTCTTGAAGAATTCGGAGCCACACCGAGTGAGGTAAAGAACAAGGGATGAAATGTATACTGTATGTTGTATTATGTATAATGATAAATCCGACTTCGGTACGATGAGCATTGTTCTTTTACG
>CAZNMG010000397.1:0-3121 GCA_964574075.1 uncultured Owenweeksia sp. | reverse complement strand
GTACGAGAGGGAGGCTGATAAGCCGGTGATCTTTATTTCCCACATGGAGCACCACTCCAACCAGGTATCATGGCAGGAAACCTGCGCTGATGTAGTGATCCTCCCGCCTGGGAAGGGCAACCTTGTAGATGTGCAAAAGCTGGAGGAAGCCCTTATCAGCTACGGGGACCGTAAAACCAAGATCGGGGCTTTTACCGCCTGTTCCAATGTTACCGGTATCATTACTCCTTACCACGAGCTGGCGGAGATCATGCACCGCCACGGAGGTGTTTGTTTTATTGATTTTGCCGCTTCGGCTCCCTATGTAAATATGAATATGCATCCTGCCAATGAAGCCCAAAAACTGGATGCCATCACCTTTTCTCCACACAAATTTTTGGGCGGGCCCGGAGCCTGCGGCATTCTGGTATTTGACAAAAAACTGCACCGCGGCACTCCCTGTGTGCCGGGTGGCGGGAATGTAAAATGGACGAATCCCTGGGGGGAATTTGGTTACACCTCTGATGTGGAAGTGATGGAAGACGGAGGTACGCCCGGTTTTATGCAAGCCATTAAAGCCGCACTGGCTATTCGCCTCAAAGAAAAAATGGATCCTAAGAAAATGAAGGAACGTGAACATGAACTCCTAAGCCGGGCTCTTTCTGCATTTTCGGAAATAGAGGATGTGGAGATTGTAGGTGGCACTGATCTTACTATTCCGAGGATCGGAGCCCTTTCTTTTAATGTTAAAGGGTTTCACTACAATCTGGTGGTGCGTTTGCTCAACGATTACTTTGGTATTCAGGCAAGGGGAGGCTGGTCATGTGCCAGCACATACTGCCACTACTTATTTGATATGGATGCCGAGAATTCAGGTAAATTGACCAAAGGTTTCAGTGAAAATAACCTTACCGGAAAACCGGGTTGGGTAAGGCTGTCGCTGCATCCCACTATGACCAATGAGGAGCTCGAATATTGCATAGACGCAGTGAAGACTATTGTTGAAAACGGGCACCAATGGGGGGAAGCCTATTATTATGAGCCTACCAACAACGAATATATGCCTCACGATTCTGAAAATCAGCCGGTAGCCGACACTAACCGGTTGTTTGAATTTTCCTGATCAATGGCCGGATTGGAAAACAAGCGCTCCGTTTATCTCGATAATGCTGCCAGCACACCGATAAGGGAGGAGGTGAGGCAGCATATGATCTCCATGCTTGAGGGGCCATTTGCCAATCCTTCATCCACTCATCAATACGGCCGCAAATCAAGGGCGGTGGTGGAAGAAGCCCGTAAGTTTATTGCAAAATCCCTGCACTGTAGTACGGGTGAAATAATCTTTACATCAGGAGGGACGGAGGCTGACAACATGGCCCTGGTATTGCCGGTACGCGACCTCGGAGTAAAGCGCATTATTACTTCACCGGTGGAGCATCATGCGGTACTCCACACAGCAGAGGCGCTGCACAGAAACTATGGAACCAACCTTCAGTTCGTTCGCTTATTTGAAAACGGAGCTGTAGATCTCAATCATTTTGAGGAGTTGCTCCAATCCGAAGAGCCTACCCTTGTTTCACTGATGCATGGCAACAATGAGGTTGGTAATTTGCTAGACCTGAAAGCCACGGGAAAGCTGTGCCGTAAGTATGAGGCTTACTTCCATTCCGATACGGTGCAAACTGTAGGTCATTTTGAAATTGACCTGGCAGAAACTCCTATAGATTTTATTACAGCCTCGGCTCATAAGTTTTATGGACCAAAGGGTGTGGGATTTTTGTTTATGCGCAGCTCCGTAAAGGTTTCAGCATTTATAAGTGGCGGGGCGCAGGAGCGGAATATGCGCGGAGGAACAGAGAATATACTGGGTATTGCAGGTCTTCATCAGGCGTTGAAATATTCTTTAGAAAACCTTGAGTCAGAGCGTGCACATATTGAAGGCCTTAAAAAATATTTTATTGATCAGCTAAGGCAGAATTATCCCAAAGTTATTTTTAACGGGCAGTCGGGAGATTTGGAGAATAGCCTGTACACAGTTGTCAGTGTTGGATTTCCCCAACTTGAAAATGACAGCATGTTTCTCTTCAACCTCGACCTCAGAGGGATAGCCGTGAGCGGAGGCAGTGCCTGTGCGAGTGGTAGTTTGCAGGGGTCCCATGTAATAGAACAATTGCATCCGGGCACGCAGTTTCCTGTGATCCGCTTTTCCTTTGGGAAAGACACCAGCCGTGAGGAGCTGGATTACGCCCTGGCGGTACTGGCTGAAGTTGCAAAGAAGTGATTTGAAGATTTCCGAAGCCTACTGCTCCTCCATCTTTTCCTTTTCCTTTTCCTTTTCCTGTTTCTCAGCTTTTTTTACACCTTCCGGTTTATAACCAAAGAGTTGCTTATCGCGAATGATATTATCCACATAAGCGGGTAGGGCTTTTTCCCAGCCTTGCTCCCCATTTTTGATCTTGTTGAGCACATCGCGTGAGAAAACCTGGAGGATTTCCGGGTCGTAATTCTCAATATCGACAAGCCTGCGATTATACATGAGGTAATCGAACAGCGGCTTAAGTCGCGGATTGATCTTCACTGTTTTACTAGTCTCCAGTGGCTCATCCGGGCTGGGTTGGGATGGGTAGATATACATCTTGAGATCAGTGGAATAAAGGATGCCAAAAGCTTCGAGTATACCACCCTTGAGATCGCGGTAGTACTTTTCATCAAAGAGATCCTTCAGGTTGGTGACACCCATTATAAGGCCCATGCGCTCCTCGGTATACCTGGTAAAATATTCCACCAGTTTGTAGTACTGCTGATAGTTGGAGATGAGTACCGTCTGCCCCAGTGAACAAAGGATCTCCGCACGGTCGAGAAAATCCTGCTCATCAATTTCACCCTCCGCCTTCAGGTTGTTGAGGGTGATCTCAAAGAGCACCACCAGTTTTTCACGATCCACCTTGCGTTCATCAACAAAATAGCCGTAGCCTTTCTTTATCATATCGATATTCACCTTGGTGGCAGGCCTGAAACTGCCGCGCAGGGCGAGTACGTTTTTCTTGTAAAGAAGGGCTGCCGGAAGAAGGTTTTTCCCCTCGGGGCCAAATATAACGGCATCCGTCATACCGTTTTTGATGAGCTGTAAAGACATCAGGCG
>CAZNMG010000396.1:0-3254 GCA_964574075.1 uncultured Owenweeksia sp. | reverse complement strand
ATCAAGGAAGGTTTCCACAATCTCCATTTCTTCTTGCACGGAGATAAGGTCAATTTCCCGGAACTCCAGTATATGACGGAAGAAATCACTGAGCGCAGCAAGGTAACCGGCCGCTTCTTCCTTATCTTCTTCGATAAGCGCCATCAGTGTGTTAAAACTGTTGAACAGAAAGTGTGGGTTGACCTGACTTTTCAGTGCTTCATACTGGGCCCGCACCCTTTGTTTTTCCCTTTCCTGCTTTTGCTGAAGCACCTTTAAGCGCAAGCGAAATAGAAATACTGCGAGCAAAGCAAGCAAAACCAGGGCTATGAGAATGCTGTACCAGCGTGCGTACCACGGGCTGTTTATGGTGAATTCGAATTTCTTTACCTGATCTTCGGGATAGTAGCCATTTATACCTGCTACCACCGAAAAGGTATAGTTCCCGGGCGGCAGCCGCGGATAAGTTATCTGCGGGTTCTGACTTTCAATCCAATCCAGATCATAACCTTCGAGTTTTATCCGGTATCGCACCGCAGAAGGGTCCGTATACCAGCGGCCCACATAATTAAAGGTGATGTGATTTTCATCCGATGAGAAAACCCTTTTATTGGTGGGGTTAAAAAAAAGCTCCACCCCTTTAAACCATGTAAAGGGGAGCGCCTGTGCCGGAAGCAAGTTCAGCTGAAGTGTAGTTATACCCTGGGAGGTACCGATATAAAGGGAGCTCTCGTCATTGCAGGAATGGGCGTGCAACTCAGGGTGAAAACCCCCGAATCCAAAGGATTTCTGATAGGCAGTCCACGACTGTCGTAACGGCTGCCATCGGTGTATGCCTCCTTCGTGAAAGATAAAAACAGATCCATCATCTCCTGTATGCAAACCCGCCACCTTGCCTGTTTCCTCTTCAAATTCAGGAATCTGCAGCCTTCCATCATCTGAAGACCAGCCATGCAACTGCCCGTCAGGGGTTACCCACCAAAGGGTGCCGTCAGCATCGGTGGTAAGATCGAGCACCACTGCGCGGGGCAGGTTTATCGACAAGGGGCGGAACTCCTTGCCATCCCATCGCAAAATACCCTCCCCATCTGTACCTAAATATACCTGGTCATCAGCGGCCAGATGTACAGCATATATATACTGCACGCTCATTCCCTTATGGCGGTCATAGTTGCGGATTGCCCCAATGCTTCCCGATGGATCGAAAACAATGCGGCTTACGCCCCCCAGCGTTCCCAGCCAAATTCCGTTTTCATTGCCATCGATGGAAAGCACATTGTTGTTGGAAAGCCCCTCATCTTCAGTAAACCGCTGTATAGTAGAAGTTGAAGTGTTCCACATTACCACGCCCCCGTCAAAAGTTCCTCCCCATATCCGGCCGAGGTTGTCAGCATAGAGGTTGAGTATCAGATCAGGCCCTTCCCACACCTTTTGTTTTTCGCCCGTGCTACGGCTCATCCGGAATAATGCTCCACCCTGGCTGTACCAGATGCTTTCGTCCTTTGCACATAATGCTGTAACCGGCTTTTCCGTAGGTAAGTGCGAATACCACTGATCAATTAAGAACAGGCCTTTATTGGTTGATACCCACAGATGCCCTTCCCTGTCGGCAGCCAGATGCCTTACCCGCGTGCGCTGGGCACGATCCAACTCTACGGGTCGCCAATCACTTTTACCTGTTTTGTAATAAAGACTCCCGCCTTCTGAAAGCCACCAGAGTATATTATCAGAGCGCCAAACTATATGAGCATCGGCCTCCGGCACAGCTACAGGTGCTGAAATAACTCCCCTGCTGCTGATGCTGTTAATGTAAGGTTCGTAAAAAGCCGCCAGCAATCCTGCGCTGTCCACATACAAGCTCTTCACGATCTGATCGGCAAGGCCATCTTCGGGTCCAATAATCTCCAGTTGTTTATTGTCATTGTGAAAGGAGCAACGTACGAGGCCCTGATCGGTAGCCAGCATTACTGAGGTATCGAGGCTTACAAGGTCGTATGCCTCATCAGAAGGCAGGCCATCATCGTGGTTAAAGTTATACCATCGCCCGCTGGTACTTCTCATATAAAGGCCTTCCCCATTAGTGGCCATCCAAAGACGGTTGTGATCATCTTCGGTCCACTTTACAATCGGTACGGAAGGAGTGCCTTCTTCCGGAGTGTAGGGTTTGGCGGAATCGGCTACCACATGGGAAATAAATCCGCTTTTCCATCCCATCCAGATGGTGCCCTTGTGATCATCAAAAAGGGCTGTGATGCCATCTCCCGCCCGGCCGCTGGTGTCGGTATGCACCTGGTGAAAATGCAGTCCATCATACCAGTACAGGTTTGGCCCGGTGGCCAGCCACAGAAAACCGTTTCTATCGGTGTGAAGGAGGTCGAGTGTGGAAGTACGAACAGCTGCCGGCAGCGGGATTTCCCGATAATTAAACACCTGCGCCTGCAGGGAGGAAAGGCAGCTTAAAAGCCATATTGAGAAAAACCCCCACCGCCTCATTCCGCGGGCTTCATGGTTATCTGTACCTTAACAAATATCTCTTCGGCAATTTTTTGGTGTACCACCTGGGGAATTGTGATTTTATGATCGGCCAGGGGCACTGTGAAGCTGCTGGTGATGATGATATCCTTTTCGGAAACATCCATAATACATTTTAGAATACGCTCCACTGACTTCCCATGAATGGTGAGAATGCCTTTGGCACGCACTTCATGTTGCCCGGCATCAAGGCTTTTCAGGTCCTCAATAAATTTTCCCACGAAAGTAGCTTTGGGATAGGTGCTGCTTTCGAGGTAATTTTCATGGAAATGTTCCTGCTGCAAGGCACTGTTAAACCCTTCAAAGCTTGCCGCTGGCAACGAAAAGGCAAAAGTGTTTTTGGATGGATCAATAATACCGGATAGCTCATTGCTTTGGGCGCTGATCACTTCAAGGGGGGCATCACTTGTAAAACTGATGGTGCCATTGCTGCCCCGCCACAAGCCATTTGGAATGGGTGCCGTTGTAACTGCTGCGATAAATGAAAGGAAAATAATGTTCCACATGAGCCAAAAATAAATAATACTTAATGGAAGGTCTGATCAAATTTTTGAAACCAACCACTAAACTGCGTTACATTTTTGTACGGTCAAAATCATTTATACCGAAAGCGGAAATTAATATGCTGAAGTCGTTTGCCAGTCCTTTAAAGTAAAATCCACCCCCACAATGCCCATACTTCAAGTGTTTCCTCCCATTTTGCAGTTTCGGCCATGCGTTCTTACGGTTTGAGGATACCAAAG
>CAZNMG010000395.1:0-5300 GCA_964574075.1 uncultured Owenweeksia sp. | reverse complement strand
CTGGTGGAGCGTCACAAGGATCTCGACCATGAAATGATTGCTGACGTGATAATGGGCTGCGCCAATCAGGCGGGCGAAGACAACCGCAACGTGGCCCGGATGGCTTCACTGCTGGCTGGCTTGCCGTTTTCCGTTCCCGGTGAAACCGTAAACCGCCTTTGTGCTTCAGGTATGAGTGCCGCAGCTCATGCAATGCGGGCCGTTCGCAATGGCGATGGGGATGTGTTTATTGCGGGAGGCGTGGAAAACATGACCCGTGGGCCGTATGTAATGAGTAAGCCAAGCAAGGCCTACGGAACGGATTCTAAAATGTACGACTCCAGTTTTGGGTGGCGATTTGTAAACCCTAAAATGTTTGAGCGCTACGGCACCGATGCCATGGGCGAAACTGCTGAAAACCTTGTGGAGCAGTTTAACATCAGCCGGGAGGATCAGGATCAGTTTGCCTTCCATAGCCAGATGAAAGCCACCGAGGCGCAGCTAAATGGCCGCCTGGCCAAAGAAATAGCCCCGGTGGAAATTCCTCAGCGGAAAAAGGATCCTATTATTTTTGATGCCGATGAGTTTGTAAAATCCAACACCACTTTAGAGATTCTGGGCAAACTGCGGCCCGCCTTTAAAAAAGAGGGAGGTTCGGTAACGGCCGGAAATGCCTCCGGATTAAATGACGGAGCCGGTGCCTTGCTCCTAGCTTCAGAAGAAGGGGCAAATAAGAATAATCTCAAACCAATGGCCCGTATAGTTTCAATGGGTGTAGCCGGTGTGGAACCGCGAATAATGGGAATAGGCCCTGTGTTCGCTTCGGAGCAGGCGCTGAAAAAAGCCGGACTTACCCTGGATCAAATGGATATTATTGAGCTCAATGAAGCTTTTGCCTCCCAGGTTTTAGCCTGTACCCGCAAAATGGGACTGGCTGATGATGATCCCCGCATCAATCCTAACGGTGGTGCTATTGCCCTCGGCCATCCGCTGGGAATGAGCGGTGCCCGCCTTTTGCAAACCGCGGCAATCCAGTTGCAGGAAACCGGCAAACGATACGCACTTTGTACCATGTGTATTGGCGTGGGCCAGGGATACGCAATAGTTTTGGAAAGAGCTTAAGGAGCACCGATAGGAAGCATAGTTTCTTATTCAAAGGGCCGTTCGTAAATTTGTGGCTATGCGCAACCCTTTAATTCTGCTCTTTTTGGTATTTGTTGTTGCCTGCCAAAAAGATGATCCCGCCACTGTAGCCCGGCAACTCGAGGTTTTTAAAGATTATGAAGTGCCCGCGAATTGCCCTGCACAGGTATATTTCTTTCTGCAATCCGATTGTCCTCTTTCTCAAAATCAAACGCGCACCCTGGCCGATCTGGCACAGGATGAAAGACTAAAGGATTTTTGCTTTACGGCTTTTTTCAGCGGAAACCTGTACACGCGGGAGGAATATGAAGAGTTTATTCTGCATTACCCTACCCCATATCGCATCCGTCTCGACCCTGACCTGAAGATGGCGAACAGTCTTGGGGCCACGGTAGTACCCGAAGTTTTTGTGGTAAACAAGGAGGGGGAAGTGCTTTATGAAGGCGCCATAAACGACTGGGCCGTGCGCGAGGGAGGCAAACGCCAGGCTCCTGACAAACATTATTTGCGGAGTGCTCTGCTTGCTATTGCTGAGGGCAGAAAGCCCCCAATACCTAAAACAAAAGCAGTAGGCTGTATCCTGCAATGAGATCAGTATGAGAACCCCGGCCTTACGTGATTACTATTTTCTCACCCGCTTTCTTTTAGAAATTAAGAAAGCCGGAGCCCTATTTGTCTTATGCCTTTTGGTTGCCTCATGTGGTAGCGAAAATACTGCTGAAGAAGAGAAGGAGCTGGTTACCTATACGGGTCGTGTTGCCGGCATATTAAATACGCATTGTGTAAAGTGCCACCATCCTGAAGGGGCGGGTCCGTTTTCCTTAATGAACTATCGCAAAGCCGCCCGTAAAAGTAAAACCATAGCCAAGGTTACACGGCTGGGGTACATGCCTCCCTGGCCGGCAAACCGGGAGTACACCACATTTCTTCATGAACCAACCATTACACCAGAAGAGGTGCAGGATCTGCAGGCATGGGCAAAGAATGGGGCACTATATGGAGATTCAGCCCTGCTGCCTGATCCTCCTGAAGTACATTCACGTTTTATCGCAAAAGAGCCCGATCTCACAATTGGGGTTCCAAAGCGCTTGCAAGTGCTGGGTGATAACCGTGACCGGTTTTTCGCCTTGAAGATCCCTGTGGAGATGGACAGCCCTGCATTTTTAAGGGCCATTGAATTTGTACCTGACAACAACAAGCTGGTGCATCACATGAACGGTCATCTCATAAACTTTGATGCGGATAAAATCAGCAATATGCACCGGGGATATAGTGTTGTGGAGCACGATACGATCCCCGCTCGTACCCTTGCCTTTCAAATGGGCTTCCAGCAGGATGACGGCAGCTTTCCTACCCTTACTCCTTCAGTGGTGAATTACCTGCCCGGTGTTGGAGGAACCTTATATCCAAATGGAATCGGGGGCTGGCAGCTTTCAAGGAAATTTGCACTCTACATCAAAGACCTGCATATTGGTCCTTCCCCCGTGTCGGAAAGTGACAGCAGTTATTTTAACCTTTATTTTATGGATGAACCTCCAACCCGTCCGCTCAAAGAGCTGCACCTTGGCACTTTGGGCATTGCCCCTGTGGTGCCTTCACTGGCCATTCCTCCCGGTGAGGTGAAGGATTTTACCATCAGTTATCACACTCCCGAAAAAATAAGTGTACTAACCGTCAACCCACATATGCACCTGCTTGGTAAGAAATTTAAGGCCTATGCGATAACACCTTCGGGGGATACCATAAGATTGATAAAAATTGATCAATGGGATTTCCGGTGGCAGTATTTTTACACCTACCCGCAGCCGGTGGTGATCCCCGCTGGGAGTGAAATAAAGGTAGAGGCGACATTTGACAACACCGCAAAAAACAAATACAACCCTTTCGATCCGCCTCAATGGGTAAGCGAACGCGAGGGCAGCATGCGAACCACAGATGAAATGCTGCAGTTCTTTATTACCTATCTGCCTTACCAAGCGGGTGATGAGACAATTGATCTGAATGTGGAAGGGGTACAAACGCAGCCAACATCTGCCAAAGGCGGCACGAAATAAAAAAGAGTAAGAAATGATCTACAAATTCAATGGCTTCAGACCGGTGATACACGAAAGTGCGTTTATTCACAAAACTGCCTCAGTAATAGGAAACGTGATCATTGGAATGGATGTCTATGTTGGGCCGGGCGCTGCCATACGTGGAGACTGGGGGCAAATAGTGATTGCGGACGGTTGCAATGTGCAGGAAAACTGCACTATTCACATCTTTCCGGGAGTTTCGCTGAAGCTGGAGGAAGGTGCGCACATTGGCCATGGAGCTGTAATACATGGAGCTAATATTGGCAGAAATTGTCTTGTAGGGATGAATGCTGTGTTGATGGATAATGTGGAGCTTGGGGAGGAATCAATAGTGGGGGCCTTGACTTTTATAAAAGCTGAAACCAAAATACCTCCTCGCAGTCTGGTGGTGGGTAACCCGGCAAAGATCATAAAACAGGTAAGTGATGAGATGATAGCCTGGAAAACCCGGGGCACCGAGCTATACCAGCAGCTGCCTAAGGAGTGCCACGAAACGCTACGCGAATGTGAACCTCTGCGGGAGCCCGAAAAAAATCGTCCCAATCAGGAGCAGTTGTTTAACACCTGGAAGAAATCCTGAAATAAAAAATTTTGTGAAACTTTGGTGACTTCCGTGTTATCAATGTTCAAATCTTAATATTACCCGTAATGGCCAAACCACAAAATGTTGACGAGTATCTTTCCGGACTTGAGGGAAACTTTGCTCACCCCATCCTCACCCGTGTCCGTGAAATAATTTTAGATACCGCACCCCAGGTGGAAGAAAAAATCAAATGGGGAACCCCTTCTTTTGAATACAAGGGTTTAATGGCGAGCATGGTGGCCTTTAAAAATTTTGCGGCCGTTTGGTTCCACAAGGGAGCCCTTCTGGACGATCCGCGAAACCTCCTTGAAGCGAGCTCGGAAAACACCAAATCCATGCGCAAGTATATCATTCCCTCTTTGGATGATCTGGACGAGGATGGCCTTCGCGAACTCGTGCAGGAGGCCCTTTCTAAAAATGAAAGAGGCGAGGAAGTGGCAGGCATGCGTATCACGACTGACAGGATTGAGCGCAGTGAAATGCTGGACCAGGCGCTTGGGATGGAGGGGAACAGCAGAGCCCGGGAGGCTTACAACGGGCTGAGTGAATCCAAAAAGCGGGAATATGCAGAGTATATTGAAACTGCGAAGCAGCAACCTACAAAGCAGCGCAGGTTGAAAAAATCCCTCGACCTTCTTGAGCAGGGGTTGGGCCTTCATGATCAGTACCGGAACTGATTTATTTAATATAAGTTGTCCCAATTAGGTCATAATTAGGAGTATAAGCGTGATGGTTGACTAAAATCACTCCTTGAAAGAGCTGCCTTAGCCATTATATGCTTTGTAGGAAAATACCTTCATTCATAATATAGAATGGTGATCATGGATTCTTGTAAAAGTTCCTTGTTCTCATGTGGGATAAGATAAGTCTCGCTAAAAGTGGAGGGAACGATGAGTATCGAATGGGGTGGTCCCCGCTTTTATTAAGAATACTCTTACATCCTGTAAGTGGCGATCATCGAAGAAAATATCTAACTGAAATTCAGTAAATTACTAAAATAATTGTGGAATTTATACCCATAAAAGTCGGGGGTGGGGAAGAAAAGAGTAATTTCCTCGACCCTATATCACAGTAGTTAATTTAAACTTAATCTAGTTATGACGAGAAAAATACTTCTCCTCGGCCTTTTCGGGCTCATCTTTGGTTTTTACCAAAATCTGCAGGCACAAAACACCTGCGCAACAGCCACCGCAATTACCGGCAGCGGCCTGATTACAGCGCCTGGACCAAGTACTGGTGCCGGATGCTATAATTGCACAAACGGAGCTGTCGATGCCAATTGGTATGTGTGGACCGCTCCTGGCAATGGAGTTATTGATGTAAGCGCCTGCGGATTATCGGGGACAGATACAAGACTGTGGATTTACAGCGGTAGCTGTGGTTCTTTAACTCAAGTAGCGGCCGATGATGATGCCTGTACCGTTGCAGATGGTTATGCCTCCGAAGTGACCGGCTTGGCCGTCCTTAGTGGTACAACGTACTACTTGGAGTGGGACGACAGATGGAGCGGTACGTCATTT
>CAZNMG010000394.1:0-8469 GCA_964574075.1 uncultured Owenweeksia sp. | reverse complement strand
GTCTCCCCAGGTGTTGTTAAATTCATCATTACTGATGTAGCCATCACTATCGGCATCCCAACGATTGAAGCCATCCTCGTTTTGTGCCTGAAGACCAAAAGCAACCAGTGCCAAAGCCAATACTGCAAACTTTTTCATAATACTTTCAATTTTTGATTAGTAAACATTTATACTACATAACGAGGCGTCAGCTTGCGGAATAAACTTAAGGCAATGCAGGTTGGTTCACGACCACAATAGATATTAAATCAAAATATTAGAGTACACGATAGAAATATCACCGGGCATTTAAGAAGCAGTGCATTGTCACCGTTCTTCGGCTTTCCTGTACTTATCGAGTTTCCTCATGAGGGGAGTTGTGGTAGCGCCATGTACAAATATTGAAATTACGATCACCAGGGCCACCAATGCCCAGAGTTGCTCTGCTCCCGGAAAATCCTCTTTATTTAAGGCGTAAGCGAGATAAAATAAAGACCCGACACCGCGAATGCCAAAAAAACTGATGGTCAGCCTCTCCCGCCAGGGCGACTCTTTAAACCCTGCCAGACCTACAATACCCGCCACCGGCCTTATAACAAAAATGATGAGAATGGCACATAGCACTAATTGCCAGTTGAGAGGCGCAAGCAAGCCACCCGCTATGGCAGCACCTAGAGCTACGATTATTCCAGCTGTAAAAAGGCGTTCCATTTTTTCCGTTAATATGTGCAATGATTTGTGGAAATGATGATCGCGCTCATAGTTGCGAATGCAGACGGCCCCAATAAATGTAGCAATGAATCCATACCCACCGATATACTCAGTCACACCATAGATTACCAAAGTGGCAGATAATGCGCCCAGCCCCATAATAGCCTTTGAAAGTTCTGTCGTAGCAGGAATTGACAGCAGCAACCGGCCAAGGAGATATCCCAACACCACACCTGCCAATATACCTATGGCGATTTCATACAACACATTGCCCAATAGCCAACTGCCAAACCAGCCTCCGGGATGAGCCCCGGCAACCATCATAGCTATAGCCATATTGGTAAAGGGAAAAGCCAGACCATCATTAAGCCCCGCTTCTGAGGTCAGGGCAAACCTGATTTCACCGTTTTTATTTTTTTCCTCTTTATCTTTTTCCCCATCCTCCTCAGTCACCGGAGGCGCTACCTGCACCTCTGAGGCAAGTACAGGATCGGTGGGAGCTATTACAGCTCCCAGTAGAACCGCAGTGGCAGGAACAAACGCTGCCAGCCACCACCCTACCAAAGTGGCTAAAATGATTGTAATAACCATGGTTATTCCCAGCAGCCGCCAGGTAACTGCCCATGCCTTAAACCCCGGCTTTCGTTCAATTTTCAAACCGGCACCCATAAGGGCTATGATCACTCCCAACTCAGTTATATGTTCAGTCAGCTCGCCATCCGTATGTGGATCCGGAGCCTCCAAACCAAGAGGGAGTGCCACTGCAGCATAACCCAGAATAAGCAGTACAATAGGCATGGATAGAGCAAAACGCGATAGCAGGCGTGGCAGGATAGCGGTAGCCATTACGGCCAGCCCTATTATAACGAGCCATAAGTTGTAATCCTCAAAAAAGTGTAGCGCCTGGTTAAGCTCCATGAATAAGATTATTCAATGGAGGGGAAAACAGCATTGTGCCGCAGAAGTTTGCATGGTGACCCGCCATGCGGATGGATGACCCGAGATTTTTATTCCGCAATTCTTTGGTAGCTATTTCAGTATACTTGCAGAACCAACACCCTGCAATGGCCAGAATTTCTTCTTTGCTGAATATGCTCCAACACCGTTACCTGTTTTATGGAGTGTTATTGCTGAATGTAGCCGTACTATTTTCCACCAAATTTTTTACCTCAATGGATGGTCCCGCACATTTGTACAATGCGCGGCTCCTGCTGGAGATCATCACTGGTAACGAAGTGATTGATCAATTTTATGCCATTAACACAGTCCCTATTCCGAATTGGACAAGCCATTTTTTACTTACCCTCTTTACCTGGGCTCTGCCGGCATGGCTTGCCGAAAAGTGCTATCTCATCCTCTATGTAGCGGGCATGGCCTTCTCCTTCAGGTATTTGATACACCAACTGGCCCCGCAAAACATCTCCCTCAGCATTCTCATTTTTCCCGTTATCTACTCCTTTTTGTTTTACCTGGGCTTTTACAATTTTACCTTCTCCTTTATTTTCCTCTTTCTTATCCTGGGCTTCTACGTGGAGAACCATCAAAAGAAAACTTTTAAAAAATACCTCCTGCTAGGCTTTTTACTCACCGCAACCTATTTTACCAATGTTCTGGTTTTTGGATTTGTGGGTATTACATTGGGAGTTTACATTCTGGCCCACTCATTTCTATTTCGGTCAGCGGAAAACCACACTTTTGCAGCAAAAAGCGCAGTAACTGAACTGCTTTTACTCCTCGTGGCGGCCCTGCCAGGGTTGCTGTGCCTGGCTGTTTTTTACAGCAAGGTCACTTTCTTTGGCTCAGCTGAAGCCTATTCCATAAGAGAATTATTAAAATGGCTGAATGATGCGCGCCCGTTTATTGCATACAATTATGATGAGGAGGTTATTTTCACCGAGCAGATTTTCCATGTCATCCTGTTGTTGATTGGCATTAGTATTTTTATGGATCTGGCCAGATCCACATTCAAGTGGCAGTCGGTATTAAAAAAAGTGGATATTCTCTTTATCCCGCTACTCATCCTGATGATACTGTATGTTGTAACACCCAACGGGGCCAGTGCGGGTATGATGTCGGATCGCTACTGCCTTATGATTTTTGTATTTGCGACTATGTGGGCAGTATGCCGTGCGGTTCCAGGCAGGTTTAATGGTGTCATTGTTTTATTTACGGTTCTATTCCACCTTGCCTTACTGGCCGAACACAACAAATACCGCTTTAGCAATCCACAAACTATTAACAATGCAGATTCACATATTGCTGCCAACAGTATTGTATTGCCTGTCAATCTTTCTGATCATTGGCTGGAGCCTCATTTCTCTAATTACCTGGGGGTGGATAAGCCAATGATGATTCTTGAAAACTATGAGACTGCCGTAGGGTGGTTTCCGGTAAAGTGGGATGATAATATGCCGGCAGTGCTTCTGGGAGAAAAGACATCTATAACTGGTTTTAAGTGGAGGTCCGGCTCGGATCAGGTGGGCCGTAAACAAATAGATCACATCCTTCTATACGGTAATATGGAGAAGATCAACACTCCCTCATTCGATGAATTACGAGGCATCCTTGCCAAAGGATTTAAGCTGAAGCACTCTTCACCGGATGGATACCTTATGCTTTACGAACAGATTTAGGACCTTGCACGGGGCGGTTCCTTATCAGTTGTAGCCGTGATATTCTTTTCATTTAGCGGTCTGCCTCTCAAGCACCATCCTATTTTCCGCAGGCCCCATATTCCTCATTCATTTATCTTGCGTACCCTTAAATAGAGTAGAGATGAATATTGCCAAGATCTTTGAGAACAACCAAAAATGGGTGCAGGAGAAACTGGATTTACATCCTGAATACTTTGAGCACCTCTCCAGGGGCCAAAACCCGGAGGTATTATACATCGGTTGTTCTGACAGCAGGGTTACAGCTGAGGAGCTTATGGGAGCCAACCCCGGGGAGGCCTTTGTTCTTCGAAATATCGCCAACATGGTTTCCAACCTCGACCTCAGCGCACTATCGGTAATAAATTATGCGGTGAAGTTTCTTGAAGTGAAACACGTGATTGTATGTGGCCATTACTATTGCGGGGGGATAAAAGCTGCCATGGAACCTAAAAACCTCGGCCTTCTAAACCCCTGGTTGCGCAGCATCAGGGATGTATATCGTATGCACAGGGAAGAGCTGAATGCTATTATGGACGAGGAGCAAAAATACCAGCGCCTTGTGGAACTCAACGTACAGGAGCAATGCATCAATGTGCTGAAGATCGCTGAAGTGCAACTGGCTGTTATAAACCGCGGCTTAACGGTACACAGCTGGGTTTTTGATGTACGGAGCGGAAAGATAATTGATCTCAATTTCAACCTGGAAAAATCCCTGGAAGGGATCAGGGAAATATACCGCCTGACCTGATTTCCTAAGTTTCCTGTCATTTTCCATAAACTGTATTGCAGAAATGTGGGAAATATGGATAAAGGCATTACTTTTGTAACTCCTATCTGCTACCGAACTCAGCGTTTTTTATTCAGAATCCATAATTAAATTGATGAAATGAAGAAGATCTTTGCTATTGTCATGGCCGTTGCTTTGGCCTTACCGGCTGTTGCCAATGAAGGAATGTGGTTACCCATCCTTTTGGGTCGCACCTATGAGGACATGAAAGCTCATGGCCTGCAACTGACACCTGAGGAGTTATACTCGGTTAATAACTCCAGTATAAAGGATGCCGTGGTTTCCCTTGGCGGATTTTGTACTGCAGAAGTTATTTCGCCAAACGGGCTTCTGCTCACCAATCACCACTGCGGATTTGATGCCGTGCGGACACACTCCACTCCCGAAGACAATCTTCTGGACAATGGATTCTGGGCCCGCTCCCATGAAGAAGAAAAGCCCAATGAAGGTCTTTTCGTAAGATTCCTGGTAAGAATGGAGGATGTAACTGAACGGGTTACAGCCGAACTGACCAGCGAAATGACGGAGGGCGAACGTGATGAGAAGATCCGTGAGATAGGCAAAACCATTTCTGACGAGGCTACAGCCGACACCCATTACGATGCCAATGTGAAAAGTTTTTTCCATGGCAATGAGTTCTACCTCTTTGTATACGAAACGTTCAATGATGTGCGGTTGGTAGGTGCGCCCCCCTCTTCAATAGGAAAGTTCGGAGGCGATACGGATAACTGGATGTGGCCCCGCCATACGGGTGACTTCTCCCTCTTCAGGGTTTACACCGGCCCTGATGGCAAGCCTGCCCAATACAGTGAGGAAAACATTCCCATGAAGCCAAAGCACCACCTGCCCATTTCCGTTGATGGCGTAAAAGAAGGCGATTTCACCATGGTATTTGGTTACCCGGGCAGCACCGATCGCTATCTAAGCAGCGATGGTGTGAAGCAGGCCATTGATAAATACAACCCCACAGTTGTAGATATCCGCGACAAAAAACTGGAGATCATGAAAAAGCATATGGATGCAAGCGAAGAAACCCGCATCCAGTATGCTTCCAAGTACGCCCGCACCTCCAACTACTGGAAGTATTACATCGGCCAGACCGAGCAGTTGAAAAACAATAACGTTTACGGCAAAAAACTCGCAATAGAAGACGACTTTACCAAATGGGTAAATGCAAATCCCGCACGCAAGGAAAAGTACGGAGAAACCCTTCCCCTGATGAAGCAGGCTTATGCCACTTCTGACGATTATGTAGTGGGCCAGGTTTATGTGCTGGAGGCAGGCCTTCTGGCCTCAGACCTCGCCCTTTTCTCTTACCGTTTTAACCGCCTTATGCAAGGAGCATTTGACCTGAAGGAGGAAATGGAGAATAAGCTGGATGAAGCCGAAACTGATGAAGCTAAAAAATCCATCACCGAGGATTATGAGGAGCGCAGAAAAACCTTGATGGCCAGTATTGACGCCACCGTTCAGGAGCACTTTGAAAATTACAATCAGGCGCTGGACAAGGAACTCTTTACAGAACTCTTTGCTATGTACGCTGCCAATGTGCCTGCTGATCAACAGCCTGCGTTTTTTAAGATGGTGGAGAAAAAGTACGATGGCGATTGGGAAGAATTTGCCGATAAGGTTTATGACAAATCAATGCTCGTTTCACTTGAGGAGGTAACCGAATTTTTGGAAGATCCCGATCAGGAGGATCTTGAGGAAGATCTGGCTTCGATAGTAGGAAATGAGTTGTTCACTATGTACAGGGCTGCTTCTAAAGAGCATGCCGATAATGATGCCCAAATGGAAAAAAGCTATCGCCTGTTTACGGCCGGCCTGCGCGAAATGAACCAGGGTAAAACTTATTATCCAGATGCGAACAGCACTATGAGGGTAACATACGGAACAGTAGGTAGTTACCATCCGCGCGATGGCGTTTTTTACAACTACTACACCACTGCTGATGGAATTCTGCAGAAAAAGGATAATGAGGATCCGGAATTTCTAGTTCCCGAAAAACTGGAAACACTCATCGAGAACAATGAATTTGGCCGCTACGCCAATTCTGAAGGGGAACTTCCCGTGTGCTTTATTCACAATACCGACATTACAGGCGGCAACTCCGGCAGCCCCGTAATCAACGGAAAGGGTGAACTTATAGGCTGTGCCTTTGATGGAAACTGGGAAGCGATGAGTGGCGATATCTTTTTTGAAGAAGATCTACAACGCACCATCTCTGTGGATGCCCGCTACATTTTGTTCATTATCGACAAGTATGCCGGTGCACAAAATCTTATTGATGAAATGACCATTGTGGATAGCAGCGAAAATGCTATCACTACTGAGCCTGAACCTGCTGAAGAAAAGGCTGGAGGCGTGGCGAATTGATCGATAGCCATTATTAAAATCCAAACCCCGGTTGAATTTCAGCCGGGGTTTTTACTTTTGTGATTATGAAGATCTTCATTTTTGGTTGCCTTTCCCTACTTCTTGTTATGGTGACCACCTCTTTTGGCGTAACCCGAAAAGCACCTGCAGGCACTGTTTCCGTGCCAGGTCTTACCAACATATTTTTAGACAAGGTGGAGGTCACCAATAAGGCCTGGCGCGATTATCTTCTCACTCTTAAGCGTGATGGTGGAGCCGAGTCTGAAAAATTTTTGGCAGCACTTCCGGATACCGGTATCTGGAAACTGGCCTACAACGAGGTTTTTTTTAAACCGCACCCTTATGATGAATACCCGATAGTAGGGATTAGCTATGAGCAGGCCCGGGAGTACTGCCGTTGGCGCTCTGAACTTATCTCCGGTAAGGAGAAACGCAGGATCACCTTCTCACTCCCTTCGGTAAAAGTATATAAGATGGTGAACGATGCAGCCGATATGAACAAGATCGCAGAAGGTCTTTATTCTACCAAACTGGGTTTTCGCACCTTTTTGGGGCTTTGCGATAATGCTGCCGAAATGACCGCCATTGAAGGTGAGGCCATCCAGGGATCGGATCGTGAACAGTGCGTGGAACTCTATGAATACTATCTGCCATCCCATAAACTCGGCTTTCGCTGTATGGCCGAACTGCGATAGGATGTCATTGCTGCCCAAATCACAACCCCTTCCACAGCTACCATCAATGATTACATTTGATCTTAAGGGGCATCATATGCACTTGCTCCCCCAGAAAGCTATTTACTGGGCGGAGGAGAAAGCTCTGCTCATTGCCGACCTCCATTTGGGTAAGATCAGCCACTTCCGAAAAGCCGGTATAGCCCTGCCTAAGCGTGCCGCACTAAAAAATCTTACAACTCTCGACCATCTCATTAGTAGTTACAGGCCCCAACAGGTTATTTTTCTGGGCGATCTTTTTCATAGTGAACTGAACACTGAATGGCTCCTTTTCAAGGAGATATTGAAGAAATACAGGGAGCTCAGTTTTCAACTTGTACAGGGTAATCATGACATCCTTCATGAAATCAGCTATGCCAACAGTCATTTTACGGTTTATAAGGAGCCGGTAGTCCGGGGGCCATTTTGGCTTAGCCATGAACCGCAGACCGATGGTGAAAACTATAATCTTTGCGGCCATATTCATCCGGGTGTTCAGTTGGTTGGATCAGCCCGGCAATCGCTTAGGTTTCCCTGTTTCTACTTTGGAGAGAAGGGTGGTATCCTACCTGCTTTTGGGCAATTTACAGGGCTGGCATTGGTGAAGCCCCAGCGGCACGACAAGGTATTTATCATTACCGGTGAAGAAGTTATTGAGGCACCTAAGTAAATCGTTTCAGAATACCGGAGACCTGCCCCACATAAGATCCTCCGAAGAGGTTGACATGAACCAGAAGGGGATAAAGATTGTGTAAATCAAGCCGCTCCCGCCAGCCCGGCTCCAATGGATACTGCTGGTGGTAATGGTGAAAAACCTCTGCCGGAAAACCACCGAAAAGATGCATCATTGCTATATCCATTTCGCGGTGCCCAAAGTATACGGCCGGATCTATCAACACCGGATTCCCCCTTGTATCAATGAGATAATTTCCACTCCACAGATCTCCGTGCAGCAAAGCCGGTGGCTCCGAAGGCAGCATTTCAGGAAGCCGGTTTACCAAATTCTCAAATCGCTGCCGTTCAGAAACAGTGAAGTGACGATATGCCATTTTTAACTGGGGCTCAATCCTTTGTAAGGCAAAAAATTCAGACCATGTTTTCTCTTCCCTGTTTTCCTGGCCAAGGCTCCCAATGTAATTGTTGCGATCAAGTCCAAAACGATCAGACGTTACCCGGTGAAGGCCCGCCAGCGAATGACCAAACTCAACCCATGTTGTGTCCAAATGTGGCCCGCGGTCAATATACTCCA
>CAZNMG010000393.1:0-4402 GCA_964574075.1 uncultured Owenweeksia sp. | reverse complement strand
GGAGCAGCGAGGGGAGAAGGGTAATGATGTCAATACGCATGCAGCAAAGATAGCTACTGCGCTTTGACTATAGCAGTACTCCAAAAAACCAAAAGCCGGATCAACCGGCTTTCTATATGCTCAACAAATAATTTCTTCTATTCCTTTTCTTTATTGAAATCCAGCGATACGGAGTTGATGCAATACCTCATGCCGGTTTGGGTGGGGCCGTCATTAAAGAGATGACCGAGGTGGCTGCCACAATTGCCGCAGAGTATTTCGGTGCGTACCATCCCGTGGCTTTTATCGAGGCGCTCCACTACGTTTTTATCTGAGATAGCCTTATCAAAACTGGGCCAGCCGCAGTGGGATTCAAACTTTGACTCGCTTTCAAAAAGGGGGGTATTGCAGGCGGCACATTTGTACATGCCATCCTCGAAGTGAAGGTTGTATTCTCCGGTACCAGGTCTTTCGGTTCCTGCCTCTCGGAGTACGTAAAACTGTTCCGGAGAGAGTTCCTTCTTCCACTCCTCCTCGCTTTTCTGTACTTTAAATTCCATTTCCGTCTGTTGATCTTTTGTTACGTCTGTCTGGGTATTCTGGCCCTGGCAGGCAAGAGCAAGTCCCAGAACAGGGGCTAAAATTAGCTTTTTCATAGTGTCGTGGATAAATGACCCTATGAAGGTAACAAAAGTTACACCAGACTTAGCTCAGCGGAAGGAAACCTACAATGGCGTCAATAACCTTGCGGTCCATAAGGATCTTGCGGTGACCCAAACCTTCGGTGACGATCAGGTTGGCATTAGGCCATTTTTTCTTTAAAGCCTTTGCGTTGTGCACGTCCACATCCAGATCATTTACATCATGGAAAATTAATCCGTTTGGATTGTAGCGCATGGCAAGGGTGTCAGTAGATGCTTTCTTAACTTTCATGGAGTATCTGTTTTCAATATATTCAATCAACAGCCTGGCAACCTGTTCGTTAGCTTCAACCTTGTCGCAAAAGTCATACACTACATTCCTGATATTCGCAGGAGTACCGAGTAGGACTATCGATTTTGGATCAAAAGAACTGGTTTTCAAGCAGTTAAATATAGCCATTCCTCCCATAGAGTGACCAATTGCATATTGAAATTTTCCAAACTTTTTTATCACCACATTCAGTGCATCCACGAACTCCAGCATGTGAGTTTTTCGCTGTTTAGAATCACCATGTGCCGGAGCTTCAATCGAATATATATGGTAGTTTTCCTTCAAAAGGGCCTCAATAATTGCCAAAAACTGGGTGGCCCGGCCGCTCCATCCGTGCATTAAAATTATTTTTTTTTCTCCTCGTCCCCATTCAAAAGCGGTGAAGGAGCTTTGCCCCGTATGGAGATGATGTTTAATGGCCTTTTCACGAAGTGATTTTTCGCGCCTTGGTATAGGAAATTTAAGGGGAGTAAAAAACAGCTTTAGAGCAAACCAGAGTCCCAGGCGAGGATGAATAGTGCTCAGTATCCTGCTGGTTTTGCGGATAAACCCGGGCAATTCATAGCTCCTTTTGGGATTTTTTGGTGTGATGGCAGAAGTGATAGCTCGTGATTTTGGTGAGACACCAAAATTAGCAAAAGCTGTGCATGCATAGTTTTTTCACACCATAAATATTGATAGCTCTTAATTCTGTCCTAACAATACCAGTGGATTGGACGCAGCGAGTAGCATTATTCCATGGTTACGGTGTCGCCCTCCTTAAGATCTACCTGCACCCCCTTATGGAAGAAATAGCACTTATTGCCCTTTAATAAGGTATAGGTAGTTTTCTCCGGCCGAACATCCACACCTATAAGGTTGCCCCTTACTGTAAGCCTGAAGGAAACTCCCGTAATGCTGTGGTTTAAACGGGGGTTAAAATGAATTTCTCCTTTGTGCTCGCGCATTCCTCCCACACCATACACCACGCCCATCCAAATCCCACCCATGGAAGCCAGGTGGAGACCGTGATCCACATTTCCGCTGATGTTGGCAATATCCATCAGCATGGCATAGGTAAAGTATTTGGTGGCAAGATCCGAGTACCCCAGCTCGTTGGCAATAATGGCCTGTATGCTTGCCGAAAGCGATGAATCTCCCGTGGTAAGCGGATCGTAGTAATCAAAGTTTCGTTTTTTAAGATCATCCGAAAACTCATGGCCCAGCAGGAACATCGCCAACACCACATCAGCCTGCTTTATAACCTGGAAGCGGTAAAGTACCAGGGGATGGTAGTGCAACAGAAGGGGAAACTTTTCCTTTGGCGTATTTTCAAGATCCCAGCGCTCACGCTCCAGAAAGGAATTATCCTGGGGGTTGATGCCCAGTTCTTCATTGTAGGGCACAAACATATTTTCTGCCGCTTTCTGCCATATCTCAAACTCACTTTCTTCAAGCTGGGTTTTGCGTGTTAAAGCTTTGTAGGATTTTGGGTAAGCCTCCCTGAGGTGGTTCACCACCTGCACAGCGTATTCCAGGTTGGCTTTTGCCATAAGGTTGGTAAAGCTGTTGTCATTTACCATTGCACTGTACTCATCGGGCCCGGTAACTCCGTGTATGTGGAATTTATGATCACGGCCAAAAAAACCAAGGTCCGCCCACAGACGCGCTGTTTCAATCACTATCTCTGCACCATAATCCTGCAGAAAGGCGTCATCACCGGTTATTTCAACGTATTTCCTTACGGCAAATGCTATATCGGCATTGATGTGATACTGGGCAGTTCCGGCAGCAAAAAATGCGGAAGCCTCCTCGCCCGTAATAGTTCTCCATGGAAACATGGCTCCTTTCTGATTGAGCATGGTAGCCCATTCGCGTGCCTTATCCAGCATATTGTAGCGGTAGATAAGCAGGTTCTTGGCGATGCGCGGATGATTGTAAATGAGGAATGGCATCATATAGATCTCCATATCCCAAAAGGCATGGCCTTCATAACCCGAGCCGGTAAGCCCTTTGGCCCCGATGCCTGTATTTTGAACCCTTGCCGAAGCAGAAAGCAAATGGTAGAGGTGCAGCCTCAGGTTCTGATTGATCTGGGGGTCATCCGCCACAATCTGAATATCGCTCCGTTCCCAGAAATCCTTCAGGAAATCCTCCTGCTGTTGAGCCATTCCTGCATATTTGTGAGCGACCGCACGGTCCAATGTCTGCTCCGCCCTGTCTGCCAGATCTTCAAACTTGGGAACAGGGGAGGAAGTGTGGTAGGTAATATATTTTACAAGGGTGATCGTCTGATCCTTGTGTCCTTCTCCGGTATAGGCGATGCGTCCCTGAAATTTATCGTGCTTTGCCTTCCATGAAAAATTGCTGCCGCCCTCAAATTCATGGTCGATGCCGCAAACCACCTTGAGTTTGCTGTTTTTTATTTCATGACCCAATAGTATCCGCTGATCCTTTACCCTTTGTAGCCTTGGCTGAAATACATCATGAAAAATCTGCCTGTCCACACGGGGGTCATTTTTTTTGTCATTGGCGTTGATCTGCTCGCAAAGGATATCCGAAAACAGCGCCACATGGGCATTGTCATTCAGCAAAGTGATGGAGTACTTTACGGCCGCCATATGTCTTTCCGGAAAGGAAACCATTCGCTCGGATTCGATTTTCACCTGCTTGCCGGCCGCTGTTTCCCATATCAGGCTCCGGGTGAGTGCGCCTTTTTTAAAATCCAGGGCCCGCTCAAATTCGAGCAGGTAAGCATGGCGTAGCGAAAAGCTTTCATCATCAATAAAAAGCCTGACGATGCTTGCATCGGTGATCGGGATCATCGTCTGCCCGGTTTTGGCAAAGCCAAAAGCCTCCTCACTATACATGATGGGCCAGGTTTCATAAACACCATTTACGAAAGTGGCCCGCTGGTGGATGGGTTCATTTTCTTCAAAATGCCCCCGTATCCCAATATACCCATTGGAGGAGGTAAAGATGGCTTCATCCCTTCCGATCTGAAGGGGGGTGACTTTTTTCTGCACATATCGCCAGGGTTCCACCGGGTAGTGTTCCTTGGGCGGTAATTTTATCTCTCTTTTGATCATGTGTAGGTACTCAGAGTTTTCAAAAAATATGAAAGACCGGAGACTTTCATTTTGCGAAATAAGCGATAATATCCTGAAAGGGGAAGGTATGGCTGACAAGTCGTGAGCTGTTTCGGCTGAACTGGTTTTTGAAAATCCTTTTCAAATCCGATTTCAAAACTCCCGAGAAACAAGTTTGCCAGCGGAGATTTGAATGATCTGGCCACCACTTAAACGAAATCCTTAGCGCATAAAAAAAGCCTTCCTTTCGGAAAGCTTTTTAGTGCCCAGGACTGGACTCACTTCGACTGCACTGCGTTTGCTCAGTACAGGCTTCTCGCCAGCCCTTAGGGCATAAAAAAAGCCTTCCTTTCGGAAAGCTTTTTAGTGCCCAGGACTGGACT
>CAZNMG010000392.1:0-3385 GCA_964574075.1 uncultured Owenweeksia sp. | reverse complement strand
GGACAGCGGGGCAATTAGTGGGCGAAAGCGGCTTGCAGCCCAAAAAAAAGCCATGGTAAGTATAATCACAAGGTAGGCTACCGGCCCTTTGGTGAGAATGGCCAGCCCTGTAAAAATACCGGCCAGCCAAAGGTAGGCTGTGGCACTTTTCGAAAAGTACAGGTCGCGGTAACTGGTTTTTCGCCACACATAATGTATAAGGAAGAACAGTCCGCAAAAGGTGAAAAAATTGAAGTATGGATCAATGATCCCTGACTTGAAATAAAGAAAGGGCAGAATGCTTCCGAACCAGCTCAGCGCCCAGAGAAAGCCAAATTTCTGATCGATAAGGAACTTGCCGCTGATATACAAAAAAGGCAGTACCACCATCCCCAGGAGCGCATTGGGAAAACGTGCGGCAAACTCCCCCACTCCCCAAATTTTCATGGCAATAGCCTGCAGCCAGAAGAACAGGGGCGGTTTTTCAGTAAAGGTTTCAAAGTTGATCTGAAGTTGCAGGTAATCACCGGTTACCGCCATTTCGCGGGCGAGCTCCGCAAAATTGATCTCGTCCCAGTCGAAGAGGTGAACACCTCCCAGGAAAGGGACAAAAAAGAGGCTGGCTATTAGTATCCAGAACCAGGTATTTTGGTCAAAATACTTCAAAAGAGTACTAATTTAAGCAGATGGTTTTCTTCTGAACTCCATTCTTCGATCGCTCCACCCCCAGTGCAAGCGATGCATGAGAAAGTAACTTACCACACCAATAAGAGTTCCGAGAGCAGCACCGGCAATTACATCTTCCAAAAAATGTTGTGACAGATAGATGCGCGAATAGCCCGCCACGGCAGCGGCAACAAAAAACAGGATCTTCACCCAATGCCTGCGTACTACAAATGCCAAAAATGAAAAGCACGAAAAGGCCGTAGTAGTATGTCCTGAAGGAAAGCTACCCGAGCTGTGTACTTCCTCCCCTTCCACCAGCCGCAATTGGTTCTTTAGCTCAAAATATTTTACCGGTCGGGGCCTGTTTTCAAAAACCAAATTTTTTAGAATACCCACACTGAAGAGGGTGATCACAGCCGCCATGGCCAACCCCAGAAAAAAACGCCAGCGCACAAAGGCGAGCGTAAGCGCGACCGGTAAAAAAATCAGGCCATCGCCCAGGTAAGTGCCATACCTGAAGAATTCATCAAAGAAGGGATGATACCAACCATTTTGGGTGAGGTGAATAAGATCCTTGGGGAACAGCAGTAAAAAAATAATCCCGGTCAACAAAAAGATGAAAACCGGGATGAAAAATGCAAGATTTTTTCGAAGCAGCAAATTAAGGGGCATAGCTCACGAGCCAATGGTATGAAAGAGTTCATTTACCTGGCTTTCCCATAAAAGCTTGTCTTCCTCCACTTCATCCTCGTCACAGAAGTCGGTGATGATAAGCGCGGTATCATTGGTGAGTTCGTCCACCACAATTTTGAATTCAAAAAAGTATTTGCTGCCATCCTCCTCATCTTCTTCCCAACGGAAGCGGATGTACTTGTCGGTTTTTTTGCCTAGCATGCAAGCGGTCCTTTCGTCACCATCCCAGAGAAAAGTAAACTTTTCGCCCCGTGAGTTCACATCATCGCAAAACCATTCGCTAAGCCCACTGGGCGTAGATAAAAAAGGGAAGAGCATATGGGGAGAAGCTTTGGTAGGAAACTCCAGTTCGTATTTTACTTTTTCTTCTGTCATCATTTCTGAATGTGTGTGGTATATAGTAAGCTGTGCAATATATAAAAATTTGCAGTTCACAAACCCCAATAAAAATTAATTCGCCCTTTTGGAAGCGGGAGAAAACTTTATATTTGCAGCCCGAAAAAATGGCGAGGTAGCTCAGATGGTTAGAGCGCAGGATTCATAACCCTGAGGTCGGGAGTTCAATTCTCCCTCTCGCTACTTCAAAAAAGCACTGTGTACAAAACATGGTGCTTTTTTCTTTCAATCCGTCAGCTTCTTTATTTTTTCGTGGATCCTTATGTTGGGGTAAATGCCCGAAAACTCTTCTGCCCCAGGCCCGTATGCCAGCACCGGAACCAGGGCTGCGGTGTGGCCTCCTGTAGAAAACTTGGGGTTTATAGAATTGTAGTCGGGCTGCTTTCCCTGAAAGGGCACTTCCTTCTCGCCCGGAGCCAGGGTGTAGCCACCTGTTTCGTGATCAGCCGTTACAATCACAAGGGTATTGCCATCTTTTTCTGCAAAATCAAGTGCCGCCCCCACTACCTCGTCAAAATCAAGAACTTCTGCAATAAGTACGTTGCTGTTGTTGGCATGGCCGGCCCAATCTATTTGTGAGCCTTCTATCATCAAAAAAAATCCCTTCTCATTTTGCGAGAGATATTGCATAGCAAGATTTGATGCATTGCGCAGGTAATTTCCCCGGCCTTCATCCATTCGTGGCAGGCTGCCCTCATCCATAAAAAAGCCCAGGCGAGTTACATCTTTCACTCCTTCAAAGGGCTGCAGGGAATCGGTAAAAAGTGAAAAGCCCCGCGCTTTCAGTTCATCACGGTCACTAAAGTCGAAGTACCTGCCTCCCCCACCAGCAAAGTAGGTCAGTTCGGAGTCTGCCAGCTGCCGGGCAATTTCATTTTCCTTAAACCGGTTGTTTTGGTATGCATAAAATGCAGCCGGGGTAGCGTGGGTTATAGATGAAGTCACGGCAAGACCTGTGGATTTCCCCTTTCGGGCAAAATAGCTGATTAGATTTTCATTTCGTTTCCCATCGTGGCCATAGCCTACCCGCTGGTTACGGGTTTTTTTTCCGGTGCTAAAGGCTGTAGCACCCGCAGCGGAATCCGTAATTTTATCGGAACAGGAAGAGGTGGTGATAAATCCCACCACGGGAAAACGACTGAAGTTTGGTGATGACTTTCCGTAGTAATAGGCTGTGGAAAGCTGGGACAGCCCCATGCCATCCCCGATCAACAGGATCACATTAAGCGGCTTTTTAGCCTCCTGTGGGGGGTCGGTTTTTAACCCTGTAAAGAGAAATAGGAATGAGACCGCAAGGCACCACCTGCAAATTTTCATTTAGTGAAATTCAAGGTCGTAAGATACGGCCAGGCCGATAATGTGTATCAACTCAGGCTGATCCTTGTTAAATTCGTGCTCCACACGGTAAAATGTTTCCAGATCCCCATCTTTACCCAAAGCCCACTCCAGGCCCAGGGTATAGCGGTTGGTGCGAAACTCCATATCCTCATTGAGTTTATAAAAGCTTTCATATTCAAAAAATGGATCCATGATCTTACTCAGGTTATAATCAACGGCAAACCTGTTGCGAAGATTGGTCGACTTCTCACCCGTATAACTCACTTTGGAATCGGTGACCCTGAAGCGGTACTCGAGTTCAAGCGGAGTATTG
>CAZNMG010000391.1:0-2574 GCA_964574075.1 uncultured Owenweeksia sp. | reverse complement strand
GGCCTGGCTATTTTTATTGCGATGAAAATTGATGAGTCGGTTCAGGTCCATTTCCATTATCACATCGCCATACAACACCAAAAATCCGAGGTCAGCTTATCTTCGAGTTCCTTTACACCGCCCACAGTTCCCAGGGGCTCTTTTTCATGAAGGTAGCTAATGGGAATTCCAAATGCACTTCCATCACCAAAATGATTATGTATGGACTCACCCAGATGGTTTACCACCATGATGATTTCTTCCAGGCCATAGCATGCACAGAGTTCTACCTGGTATTGCAGGATAGGCTTTTGGGCAAGCCGCACCATGGGCTTTGGAATATCCTGTGTAAACTTTCCAAGCCGGGTGCCTTTGCCTCCGGCCAGTATCACTACTTTCATAAATCAGGTTTGGCGTCAAAGTTGCAAAATATAGAGGAGTTGAATCAGTTATTCAGGTTGAGGACGCTAAAATCAATATAGGTTCTATTTTTGCACCCGTATGAAGAAAACTGCAATGCTGTTTATGGTTCTGTTGGCGATGAGCTCACTTGCCGCACAGGACGACATCAATAAAACCGATGCTCAGGGACGTAAACACGGCATCTGGAAGAAACATTACCCCAACGGTCAACTGCGCTACGAAGGGAAATTTGATCACGGTACGGAGGTGGACACTTTCAAATTTTATTTTGACAGCGGAGAGCTGCAGGCGGTGAACTACTTCAGGGGAAAGAATGGCGTGGCCTACTCATGGCAGTATGGGGGTGAAGACAACCTGGCTGCTGAGGGGAAGTACATCAACACCCAACGCGATAGTATCTGGACCTTTTATGATTTTGACGGAAACGTTATTACCCGCGAAACCTATAAGGATGGAAAACGTGAGGGCCCGGTGATCACCTATTTTGATAGTGGAAAAAAGGCGGAGATAGTCAATTACATTAATGATCAGAAGGTAGGGGAATGGCTTCAGTTTTATGAAAGCGGAAAGCACAAGGCCAGGGGAGAGTATAAAAATGGCAGCCTGCAGGGGGAGGTCATCTATTATGAACCCGATGGTAAGATCAGCGCTAAGGGAAGTTATTTAAAGGGGCTGATGCATGGCACATGGTATTATTTTGATGACAGAATGGAGGTGGAGAAAACGCAGGTTTGGAAATATGGCAAAATGCTGAGTCAGGATCCGCCCAAAGTGGAAGAGGAAGACCAGACCGGCATTGAGCCGATGGAGGAGAGACGATAATGGCAAAAGTAGTAGTAGGGTTAAGCGGAGGAGTAGACAGCAGTGTAGCCGCCCATCTTTTAAAGGAGGAGGGGCATGAGGTGATAGCACTTTTTATGCGCAACTGGCATGATGAAACGGTGACGCTGCATGATGAATGCCCGTGGGTGGAAGATAGCAATGATGCCATGCTGGTAGCCGAAAAACTGGGAATTCCCTTCCAGGTAATCGACCTGAGCAAGGAATACAAGGAACGCATTGTGGATTATATGTTTGCAGAATACCAGGCAGGCCGTACCCCTAATCCTGATGTACTCTGCAACCGCGAAATAAAGTTTGATACCTTCCTTAAAACTGCTCTTTCACTGGGAGCCGATTTTGTAGCCACCGGCCACTACTGCCAGCGTGATGTCATTAAGAAAGACGGAAAGGAAATTTATCGGTTGCTGGCAGGTAAGGATGTGAATAAGGATCAAAGTTACTTTCTGTGTCAGCTCAGCCAGGAGCAGCTTTCCAAAGCCCTTTTCCCGATAGGCCACCTCACCAAACCACAGGTGCGTGAAATAGCGCATGAGCAGGATTTGCTAACTGCCGATAAAAAGGATTCGCAGGGCTTGTGCTTTATAGGGAAGGTAAGTCTCCCCACTTTTCTTCAGCAAAAACTTGCGCCAAAAAAAGGGGAGATTATAGAACTGCCCGATGATGAAAACCTGTGGCAGCACCACCACGAAAACTCTGCTACCGAATTGGAGGCCTTAACGGCAGCTTATGAGTTTGCACCTGAGCAGGGCCGGGTGGTGGGTGAGCACCAGGGAGCACATTATTTTACCGTAGGCCAGCGTAAAGGACTGGCTGTGGGCGGTACCCGCGATCCTTTGTTTGTGTTGGGCACCGATACCCATCGCAACATAATCTATACCGGCCAGGGGGAGCAGCATCGTGGTCTTCGCAAAAAAGGTTTGTTTATTAACCCTGAGGAAGTACATTGGGTGCGGCCAGATTTGGCGCTGCCTGTTGGCGAAAGTGCCGGGTACCTCCTGCGCATCCGCTACCGGCAAAAATTGGTAAATGCCACCCTTTACAACCAAACTAAGGGATTGTACGTTATATTTGAGGAAGAGCAAAAAGCAATAACCCCGGGTCAGTTTGCTGCCTGGTACCTTGGGAATGAACTAATTGGTTCAGGGGTTATAAGTTATTAAACTTGTATGAAGAAGATTGTTACCCTCACAACCCTTCTCCTTTGGGGAAGCGGATTGTTTTTGAATGCCCAGAGCTACCGCGTTTATTTTAAGGATAAAGGCGAAAATGCTATGCTGCTCAATCAGCCTTACAGATTGCTTTCGCCCAAAGCGATAGAAAATCGCATTC
>CAZNMG010000390.1:0-6745 GCA_964574075.1 uncultured Owenweeksia sp. | reverse complement strand
GCACCTCACCCCCCTCCTCCTCTTCCAGGCCATAGCTGAAACTCAGGTCGCCAACCTCCGTCAGGACAAGGATTTTTTGCAGTGTATTATGGGCCGGATTGATCTCCTCCCGGTAAAGAAAGCCCATATCAGCCTTAATTTGATGATCCCCAAGATGCAGGCTACAATTGCGGATAATCAGATCCAGCATATTCATATGGTTTTGAGGAATGGCCATATACTGCTCTACGGTTCCCTCGGTAAAACGGCCGGTGGCGATTAGCTCAAATGCTTCGAGGAGCGAAAGGAAATTGAGCTTTCGGGCCTGGTCGCGGAATTCATCTTCATAAAAAGCTCCGGACTCAATGAGCACACAGGGTACGCCCTGTCGCTGAAAGTAATCACCCAACGCGCGCGGATAATATTCATCAGTGTAGCGTCCGGTATGGCGAGGAAGGAAATCATCAATAACCGCTGCTATACGGCCAATCAGTTGCATACTTTTTTCGCGTGCGGCAGTGAGCCTGCGTTCTGAATCTGCTGAGGGTGCTAAAAAGCTTATTGTGGCAGGATAGCCGGTGTCACCTGCAGAAAAGATGTTGCGCTGATCGTGAAGGTTGAAAGCCCAGTGTGGCCGAAAAGCTTGGGTAAGTTCCATAAAGGATCGCATCTCCACAGTTTGATTGGCTGCCGCATCGCGGTTGAGATCAATACCCAGTACATTATGGCGGATGTTGCGCTCTGCCCCGTCAGGGTTCAGCATCAGTACAATACTCAGGGTGAGTTGCTGCTGCCACTTTTCGCGGAACTCATCATACTTGTCCTGAGCGGTCAAAAAATTCAGAATATCAACAAGCGCCATGGTAGCCGTGGGTTCATTGCCGTGCATTTGTGTCCACAGGAGGATCCTTGTTGGCCCCATGCCCCATTGCACTACCGGTATTTCTCTTCCTTCCGTTGATGTTCCCGCGGTGGAAAAGCGCAGGGCCGGCTGTTGCCTGTATTTTTTCAGCTTATCATATAACAAGGATGGGCGCAACCAGCGGTAACGAAAATCGTGCTCGAGGTATAAACCATAATCCTTCAAATCAAAAAATCCGGGCATAGAAAATATTTGGACCTCGAAATTAAGGAGTTTAGGGTTAGCCGGATTCAGGATTTCTCAGGGGTTTTGGGCATCACTTCTCACGAGAAAGTATAGGTGCCCCTGACATGGTTTTCTTTTACAGGTTATTTACAATTATAGTCTTGACAGGTTTTTGTCTTATAACCTTTTAAATTCCAGCAATTAAGAATATTCTACTTAATCTTTTAATTTGATGAATATACTCCCGCCTTTCCAGAAGTAATGCAAGGTTTCATTTCCATGTTTGGTTATCTGCAATAAAAGGCTTTACATTTGTTTTACATTTGTAAATAACATTATGGAAGAGATTGCCACCCGCATTAAGGAGCTTATAGACACTGAGGAACTGACCAATTCCGAGTTTGCTAAGAGAATAAATGTAAACCCTGCTATTGTCAGCCACATACTCAGTGGGCGCAATAAGCCCAGTCTCCAGGTGGTGGAGAGTATTAAAGAAGGGTTTACAAATGTAAACTTAGACTACTTAATCACCGGTAACGGAAGCCTCTATGATGATTTAACAAATGTTAATTCGCCTAAAGAAGTTGATTCCGCTTTCACCCAGGCTTCTGCCTTTCCCATGGAAGGGGTGCGCGTTGCATCAGTGCCCGGAAGTACAGATCTGCGCTCCTCACCTCCTTCGGAAGACCCGGTTCCGGAAGAAAAGAAAGTTCCCCTACCCGGTAAGTCCTCTGCCCTTCAGGAAGGTAATAAGCAGATTGAGCAGATCGTGATCTTCTACAGTGACGGAAGCTTCAAAGCTTATCGTCCGTGAGTTTTTTTAAAGGGGTATCTTTCTTACTTTTGAGCCCCTTATTGAAAAACACCATGAAATCGAATAAAAGCCTTTTGTTTATAGGACTCATTGCCGCAGCAATGGCCACCCGTTTTCTCCCTCATGCTCCCAACTTCACTGCTGTTGGCGCGGCAGCCATATTCGGAGGGTTTGTGTTCAGCAATAATTTCAAGGCGTTTTTGGTACCCCTTGCCGCTATGTTTCTGAGTGATCTCCTTCTCAATAACCTCGTTTATGGCAAGTATTATGAAGGCTTTGTGCTGTTTTCAAGTGGTTACGCTCCACTCCTTATTTATGCTGCCTTATTGGTTTCAGTGCTTTTCGGAAAGTACTTTACCAAAGGTTTTAAGGCTTTACCCCTTTTAGGTGCGGGCCTGGCTTCAGCTTTGGTGTTTTACCTCTTTACTAATCTTGGTTCATGGATCTACGATCCGATGTACACAAAGGATCTCACCGGGTTAATGGCATCCTATGCCGCAGGTCTTCCGTTTTTGCTGAACCAGGCGGGTAGCAACCTTCTTTATGGTGCTGTTCTCTTCGGAGCGGCCTATTGGGTGATGGGCCGCCAGCGCACTGCTGTAGTGAATGCTTAGTATCTGGCAGAAAGAATCCTTTTATTTTACCACTGACATTATAGTTGCAGGTGGTGGCCTTACGGGGCTTATCACAGCCATTCTTCTGAAGGAGCGCTATCCCCATAAATCAGTACGCCTCCTGGAACGTGGACCTTTTCCCTCCGGAGCCTCTGTGAAAAATGCGGGTTTTGCCTGTTTTGGCAGTGTTTCCGAAATCCTCAGCGATATAGAAAGTGAAGGGGAATCCATTGCCCTGGGCCGTGTTCTACAGCGGTATGAGGGCCTGCAGCAGTTGTTTGCCCTTACCGAAGGAACTCACATCGGCTATCGCGAAGATGGGGGATTCGAGATATTTGGGGAGTCAGAAGCTGATCTGTACCAGCAATCACTGGATGGCATAGACTCACTGAACAATCTGTTGCAGGAAGGTCTGGGTTTTAAACCGTTCTCCTCTGTACCGGATACCTTTGGCTTCAGGGGAATGCCCAATCTCATTTCCATAGCCGGTGAAGGTTCCCTACATAGCGGCAAATTAGTAAGCGTACTTTTACAGAAGGCGGCTGCACTGGGTGTGCTATTAAATTTTGGAGCGGAAGTGAAGTCGGTGGAAAATACCGGATCGATGTGGAAAGTTAATATAGAAGAAGGATCTTTCACCTGCGAAAAAGTTATTGTTGCTACAAATGGATCGGCAGCGGGCCTTTTGCCACGCGAAGCCGTATTGCCCTACCGCGGGCAGTTGGTACTGACTACTCCTATTAATGACCTCAAACTCAAAGGCAATTTTCACCTGATGCAGGGCTATTTCTACTTCCGCCCTTACGAGGGAGGGATTTTGCTGGGCGGTGGCCGCCATCTCGACAGGATGAATGAAAACACGGATTCACAGGAAACCACGCAAGTTATTCAGCAAGCTCTGGAAAATCTCCTACGCACCACAATCATACCTGGGGTTGATTTTCAGATCAGGGAGCGCTGGGCCGGCACCATGGCTTTCGGTCCAAAAAATGAAAAGGAAGCTATTGTTAAAGAAGTGGAACCCGGCTATTACCTGGGAGCACGCTTGGGCGGAATGGGAGTCGCCATGGCTTCAAAGGTGGCAGATCGACTGGTACAGCTAGCCATGGCCTGAAAAAAAATCATCGGCCTGCGACTGGTCATTGGGCATTCCATTTAACAGGGTAAGGGTGTTTTTAAGGGTAGGGAAACCAAATGCAATCCCGCTCCCCTGGCCAATCCGTAGCCCCAAACCGGAAAGCGGTTCGATCTCCAGTTCCTTCAAAACAAGCTGCTCCGCCTCTGTATCTCCGGCCGAGCAGTAAATGCAATAATCAATAACCTCCGGTGCGAGGCGACTCGCGATGAGCAGAGCTGTTAATGCACTGAAACCGTCAAGCAACACCACCATGCGCAGTTCGGCCGCATGCAGAATGGCTCCTGTGAGAGCCGCCATTTCAAAGCCACCAAAAAATGCCAGCAAAGTAAACGGGTCATGTGTTTTGGGATGCATTTTCAGCGCTCTCGCAAAAATCTCCCCTACATCTTCAGTAGCTTTTGCATCGTTTGTGGGTACGGCACTATAAAATCTTTTTGGTTTTACTTCGAGAAGAGCACTGGCCAAAAGGGCTGCGCTCAATTCGGTTCCCAGGCCAATGGCAGCAAGCCCCAGGGTATTACTTCCCCGCTCTTCCTGCCGGCCGGCCATATCCATTCCCACTTTGAGGGATTTATCCACCTCCGCACTTGTGAGTGCCGGGAGATCCAGAATATTCCGGGCACCATACCCTATTTTACGATTGAACAAGCGCGACCCCTGGTTTAGCCAGTAAATAAGCGTGCCTTCAAAAGAATGATCAACGCCCACATCTATAATTTTGAGAGAAAGCGAATTGGCCAAAAGCAGCGGACTCACTGCAGCCGTTTCGTTGAGCAGATCAATAACCAGGTCATGCGTACTCTGCTGGCAAAAAATGGCCGATGTTTCGCGATGAAATTTATGGTCACCTGCAAAGAGCAGGATCTCAGGCTTTACAAGAGCCGGATGCGTGGATTTTTGAATGAGGCAGATCTTCAGGAAAAGATCGTGCAGGCGTGATGATTCAGCGCCCAGGGTAGTATCTCTGGTAATTTTCGTAAGAACCTTCTTTGTAAGGCTCTTATTTTCAACATGGTCTACCTTTATTTCAAGCCTTTTATTTAAATCCAAAATTTACAGGGTTTGTTCCTACTTCAAAAAGGTCTACCTGACCTCCTCCTTCATCATAACGATAAACCTGTCCCTCGGTTGTTTTGTCTCCCGGATCAGACAAATAAATTTCCTCTTCAATAGCATCGTAGCCAAGGCTGTTAAAGCTCCCCTGGATAAAAGGGCTGGAAGGCAACAGCGTATCGGCCACATTGTGGCGCCAAAGGTTTGCCTCGAGATCATTATCCAGAAAGTATAGCATGGAGCCATCAGCATTGAGGGTAAGCTTGGTGGGCTTAATCTGGTTATCTGTAAATACAAGCGAATCACGAACCACCAGGCTATCGGTAACATAAAACTCCAGTGAATCCCGTGTAAGATCAAAGCTTACGAGGCTTCCCTGGGTGCTGTTAAAAGGGTTCTGGGCATCTTCAATACCACTGCATAAAACCCAGAGCACATCGTTTTTGTCAATCTGCAGGGAATGTGGATTGTGACCTACTTTAATGGTAGCTACAACGGCATCCTCTTCAGCATTGATTATAGTAAGGGTGCTGTCGGAAAAGGCACCTCCGCTATTGGCAACAAAAACCAGGTTTCCGTATTGTGCCATATGCTCCGGAGCCAGGCCTGTGGTTATATAAGAAGGCGTTTTATTGCTGTTGATATGCACCACCCAAACACCTTGTGCCCCCCAGTCAGTAACATAATATTTCCCTGCGCCCACCTTCATCATATAGCGGGGTCCAACCATGCCGGTAATGTTCTTCTGGAGTTCAAAGTTGTCGGAGTTCAACACCCTGATGGTTCCCAGCCCATTCATTACCAGAAAGGTACGGTCACCCTCAATCAGAATACTGTTGAGCAAAGTGCCGGGAGGGTAAGTGTTGTTCTTGTAAAAAAGATTGTGCTGAATAGTTTTCTGCTTGGGGTCATACATGGAAATACTACCCGTACCATTTACCTCAAGACCTGCATTGGCTATAAGTACGCCTGTGGTTGTAACCGGAACAGGGGGAGGTGGATCATCTTTACATGAAATGGCCAAAGATGCTATCAGGCCAAGCATAAAAAGGGTGGAGAATACATTGGTTTTCATCATCATCAGTTTTTTATTACTCAACAGGCGATAGGGTTCAGCCTCTGAGTTAGTGCCGAAAGGTAATAAGAAACTTAATTTCTGAGCAGCTCAATTAGTTTGAGTCGAATTCTCAGTCTTTAAAACCAAGGCTACCGGGAATTATTCCTCCTTTAAATTGATCAATGAGCCCACCTGATGCAGCCGAATAGCGGTAGACATCCCCGCTTTCACTAAAGGTAAGCGGATCAGTGGTGTAGATCTCGTGGGCGTTTGCATGATATTCCATGGCATAGAAATTACCTTCTATAATTGCCGAAACGGGCAATGTCGCAGCCTCTACCTCCATTTTGTATACATCCGCCTGAAGTGCATCGCCCAGAAAAAACAGTTCATCACCCTCCTTGCTCACCCGCAGGCTTTTGGGCTTCTTGCTCATATCGCTAAAAACCAGATTTTTTTGCGGTACAATAGCTTTGCCGTCACTCAGGGCTTTTGTAATGGTGTCAAGTGAAAAGGATTGCAATGTACCTGCAGTCTCCGGGAGGCCGGGGAGGTAATCGGGAATACCACCGCTCAATACCCACAAATTGTGGTTCCTATCGACCTGAAGACTGTTGGGGTTATCCCCTACTTTTACCGTAGCCACCACTTTATCGGAAACCATATCTATGACAGACATGGTGCTGTCCGTATTATAGCCGCCACTGTTTACCACAAAAAGCAGGTTGTCATGCAGGAGCATTTCTCCGGATCCATTACCGGTTGTAATGGTATCATCCACGCTTCCCGCAGAAAGATTCAGCACATACAACCCATTTATGCCCCAGCTGCTCACGTAATATTTTTCAGGGCCGGCTTTTATAATGTTGCGCACATTATTGAGGTCTTTAAAAACCATGGTTTCGGTCAGGTCCGCTGAATTAGTCACCACCACACTGCCCGTACCGTTTACGACAAAGAATGTGCGATCGCCATCAACAAGCACCTGGTTTACCACGCTGCC
>CAZNMG010000389.1:0-6210 GCA_964574075.1 uncultured Owenweeksia sp. | reverse complement strand
ACAAGCCCACATCATAACCCTGGTAAGCGAATTTACTGGGCTCGCTGTGATATCGTTCACGATAATCAGAAATGAAATTAACCGTGTGACGCTCCCGGTAATCGATGTGGTTTACATCGGGCATGGTAAGATTCAGGGCATTGAGATATCCAAGGTCGAGGGTAGGAATATCAAGCACCTCCGGAGGCGCTATCATATACACATCACCTGAACCGGCATTTCGCAACTTGCCCACAAGCGTGCTCAAAAACACCTTGTCCTTTGTAAGTACCACCACCACATTTTTAGTAGTATCCGAAAGCGACTCATTAATATTGAAACTCATTCTATTATTACTGGCTACCGTGATGGTTTCGATAAACTGTTTTTGGCTTCTCGGCTGCAGCCTGGCTTTTATGGCCATTATTTCATCCTGGGAATTACCTCCTTCATCGTCATAATAATTCAGGAAAATAATACGGGCCCCTCTGTAGCGCCTGTTTATAAGATCTGCAATGTGCGCACTATTGGCCTCAGCCCCGGGAATGCACTTTATAAGATTGGGATGGCCCTTTATTTCCACCCTCCTGTCCACCGGGCTTACCACGGGCACATTTTCAGTGCTGAGCTGCTGCGCCAGGTACTCCACATTCTCTTTAAACATTGGGCCAATCACCAGGTCATAATGACTTCGTTTTATACGCGGGGCCAGTTCCTTCATTTTAAAGAGGCTCTTCTCAGAATCCATTACATTGAGGGTGAGGTTCATTCCTTCATTCGTAAGCGAATCCACAGCCAACAGAAAGCCGTTATAAAAATCGAGGGCATAGGTAGATCTTTGCTCCACCCTGCCCGAGTAATCAAAGGAAGTATCCTCTACAGCATGAAAGGGAAGTACCACCGCTATCTTGTAGTTTTTTGAAACATCAATATCCAGTGTGTCTTCAATAATCTGGGGGACAGGCTTCGGCTTCCGCCCAACATTACCCTTGGTATTTAAGGAATCACGCTCTGACACCTGCCGTTCGGAAGGTGTTCCTGTAGGGGTTTCCTCCACCTGTTTAAAAAGCTTGTCAAAAAAGGTTACATCCTCCTGCTCCGGTGTAACCGGAATAATGATGTATTTATCAACCTCAAGCCCACGGGCAGCCTCGGGGTTGAGACGTATCAACTCTTCGCGGCTCACATTGTACCGTTGCTTAAGGGCATAAAAGGAATCCCCGGTTTTTACCTTGTAGAGTATATATCCACCGGAGGTATCGCTTTCTGCTGATCGTGAAGGTACAGGCTTGTCTGTTGCCAGTTCATCCGAAGGCTTCCTCGGTTCCACCTTGTTTTTTCCGCGGTTTTTCGGCAATTTCAAAACCTGGCCAATACGCAACCCCTGCTCAGCTCCGGGATTGAGCTGGTAAAGACTATCGAGTGACAGATCATATTGCTGGCTGATAGACCAGGCTGTTTCGGATGCCTTGACCTTATGCACATGATAATTTTCGAGAACTTCCGCAGGAGTGGTTTTTTCAACCTTTTTTTCCTTAACCGGAATTTTCAGGAGCTGACCTACCTCCAGGCCCTCCGTCTTCAGGATGGGATTATGAAGTTCAATCTCCGCCATGATGACGCCATAATTTTTACTCAGAGAGTACAGGGTCTCCCCCGCCTTCACTTTATGCTTTACGAAACCTGAATCAGACACTGCCTCTGTGGAAGGGGTATCTTCGGGGGGTGGAATGAGCAGGGTTATACCCACCCTAAGGCCATTCTTTATGTCGGGATTGTACTTTTCGAGCCGCTCTATACTGATGTCATACTGGCGGGCAATACCATATTTGGTTTCATTCTCCTTTACTTCGTGAAAGGTGTTTTTACCGCTTTGGGCAAAAGCCGCCAGCGTAAACATTAGCAGCAGCGTAACTGCAAAAAGCTTCTTGATCATTCCCATTCTATTGTAGCGGGTGGCTTGGAGCTGATGTCATACACCACCCGGTTGACTCCTTTAACGCGATTAATGATTTTATTGGATATCTCAGCGAGGAATTCATACGGCAGGTGCACCCAATCGGCTGTCATACCATCTGTGGATTCAACCGCCCGAAGCGCCACTACGCTCTCATATGTACGTTCATCACCCATCACCCCCACTGACTGTACCGGCAGCAACATCACTCCTGCCTGCCAAACCTCGTCATATAAATTATGTTCTCTCAAACCATTAATAAAGATGTGATCCACCTCCTGCAATATACGTACCTTCTCACGGCTTATCTCCCCTATAATGCGGATGGCCAGTCCCGGTCCCGGAAAAGGATGCCGGCCAAGCAACTCCTCATCTATACCTAAAGCCCGTCCCACTCTACGCACCTCATCCTTAAACAAGGCATTCATGGGTTCCACCACCTTCAGGTTCATCAGCTCAGGCAAGCCCCCAACATTGTGGTGGCTTTTTATAGTGGCCGATGGGCCCTTTACGGAAACCGATTCAATTACATCAGGGTAAATGGTTCCCTGCGCCAGCCAGCTCACGTTATCGAGTTTGGAAGCTTCATCTTCAAATACATCGATAAAAACACGCCCGATGGCCTTTCTTTTCAGTTCCGGATCGGAAATCCCATCCAGGGCATTCAGAAAACGATCGGAAGAATCCACGCCCTTAATATTGAGGCCCATCTCCTTATACTGTTCCAGCACATCCTCAAATTCATATTTGCGCAGCACCCCATTATTTACAAAAATACAGTGGAGACGATCGCCAATCGCTTTAGAGAGAAGCACTGCGGTGACGGTACTATCCACACCTCCGCTGAGCCCAAGTACCACATGGTCGTCACCAAGCTTTTCGCGCATTATCTGCACTGTATCTTCCACAAACGAAGCCGGAGTCCAGTCACCTGTACAGTTGCAGATGTTCATCATGAAATTTTGCAGAAGGATCATACCATCCTTGCTGTGATAAACCTCAGGATGAAACTGAATACCATAGGTGGGTTCACCTTCTATTTTATAGGCGGCAGCCTTTACATCACGTGTACTTGCTATTACCGAGTAATTTTCCGGAAGGTCAATTATGGTATCGCCATGGCTCATCCACACCTGCGAACCGGCAGGTATATTTTGCAGCAGCTCATTTTTGTCATCAAGATACTGAAGGTTAGCGCGGCCATATTCACGGCTGTCTGAAGCTTCCACCTTTCCACCAAAAGCCTGCACTATATATTGGGCTCCATAGCACACTCCCAGTACCGGCAGTTTTCCTTTCAAACCATCCAAATTGAGACGGGGGGCATTGTCATCCCGCACCGAAGAGGGGCTTCCGCTAATGATCACCCCCTTCACATTGTTATCAAGCGAAGGAATCTTGTTGTAAGGATGAATCTCACAGTAAACATTCAGTTCCCGCACTCTGCGGGCGATGAGCTGCGTATATTGCGATCCGCAGTCCAGGATAAGGATCATTTCATGCATCCGGCAAATTTAGCACGATTTAAAGCTGTAGGAAAATGCGGATACCGGCTTTTGCTAACAGGTTATGAAGGAGGAAAGGGAAGGATGGGTTTGGGGTTTGGGTTTCGAGCTGGAGGTTGTTAGCGGAAAGTACGAGCTATCTGCGAGCCGTTTTCACGCAGATCCCGCTGATTCCGCTGATCGTTCTTAATGGTAAAGGATTTCTATCCAGACTTTCTGCGTTGACCTGCGTTATCTGAGAGCCACATTTCACGCTGATCATTAGCTCATTCAAAATCAAATAGTGAATTGGTTTGGGGTTTGTCCAATCCTAAATGGCGTTAATTGATATGGCAGGAAGTTGAGAGGAATAATTTTCAGATCCCGAAGCGCTTTCCAGACCTCCCCTTTCCTTATGACAGTCAGACGATTATTTAATGAAGCTGGTGATTTTTCAAGAAGGAATATTTCTAATTTAGCTATCTAATTCAAAACAACTTATCAAATGAAAGCATTAAAAATTATCCTGATTGTCCTGGTGGTACTCGTGGGTGGGTACGCACTATGGATGGCCACCCTGCCCAGCAATTATAAAGTGGAGCGTACCGCGGTGATTGATGCCAAACCCGAAGCCGTTTATGCCACTGTGAGCGATTTTACCACGTGGAATGAATGGAGTAAATGGCACAAAATGGATCCGGAAATGGAAATAAAGTATGGTGATGTAAAGGCCGGGGAAGGCGCCACCTACTCATGGAAAGGTGAAAAAGCCGGAGCGGGAACGCAAACCATTACCAAAGCCGTACCCAACGAATCGATTGAAACCCATGTAACTTTTGAGGGAATGGGTGAGATGGACGGCCAATGGATATTTGAACCCGTTGAAGAAAACCAAACCCGTGTAACCTGGACTTCTACCGGAGAATTTCCTTTCTTTTTCAGGGTAATGAGCCTTGGCATGGATGAGGCCATAGGCAAGGATTTTGAAGAAGGCCTTTCCAACCTCAAAACGACTGTTGAGAGTATGCCCAAAAACCCTGCTGTGGAAATAGAAATGACCACCATGGAACCCATGCCCTACTATGGAATAAAGCATGATATCAGCTGGGAGGAACTAAACTCTGATTTCTTTGGCGCCAATTACACTGAGCTGATGACCTATCTGGGCGATGACGGGGCCAATATGTCAATGGCACCTTTTGCCATTTTTTATGAATGGGATATGGAAAACAAACGTACTGTGGTGGAACCCGGCATTGCGGTAAACTCAAAGAAGCCCGGAAATGATAGGATAAAAAAAGGAATGACGCATGGTGGGCAAGCTCTTAAAGCGGTGCATATGGGAGGATATGATACCGAACCCGAGCATAATGCCCTTACAGCTTATATGGAGAAAAATGGCCTTACCCTTACAGGTGGCGTCATGGAAGTTTATGTGACAGATCCTACCGAAGAACCGGATACTGCAAAATGGATCACCGAAATTTATTACCCTGTACAGCCAGCCGAAAAGGCCTCCGGAGAAACTATGGAAGAAAAGAAATAATACTTCCTTTTATATGCAGGAGGCTGTCTCAGGAGTTGACTTTTGAGACAGCCTCTTTTTTTTCCTCTCCGCCATGGTTCAACTGTCGCTCTTTATCCCCAATTGATTTCTTCTATAAACCTTTCGGCACCGGTCTGTTGTTAAACTCACAGGACATAAGCGAAGACGGTCATCGGCCAGAAGCGCTGATGCCGGAGTAAACATTATATAAAAAAGAGTAAAGATGGAGACTAAAACAGCCGAAAAACAGCTGAACCGCCTTCTGGGAAGAAACTATGATGCAGAGAAGGGGTATGAACAGGTAGCTGAAAAAGTACAGGACGGGCAGATGCAGTCCTTTTTTAAGAACAACGCTTCAGAACGCTATCGATTTGGACATGAAATAAAACAGTTGCTGGACGAACTGGGATTTGAAGCCGACAAGGGCTCTACTTTTGAGGCGGATGTGCACCGCGCATGGATCAACATTAAGGATACGTTGAGCCTTCACAGCGATAAGGCCATATTGGAAGAGGCCGAGCGTGGCGAAGAGTATGCCATTGATGATTATGAAGATGCTATGGAAAACAAAAATCTTAAGCCCGATCACAAACGCATACTTTCCGACCATCTCAATTCCATAAAAAGCAGCAAGCAACAGATCGGCAAGCTAAAAGCAATGGTTGAATCGTAATCCAAAACAATAAGACAATGGCAACACTAAGCAACAGAAAAATTGCAATCCTTACAGAAGAAGGATTTGAAGAAGTGGAACTCACGAGCCCCAAACTGGCTCTGGAAGACGCGGGAGCAACCGTACATGTGATCTCCCCCACTAGCGGTAAAATACGTAGTTGGGATAATGGCAGCTGGGGAATAGAAGTAAAGGTGGATAAGACCCTTTCAGAGGCAGATCCCGAAGATTATAATGGTCTTATGCTTCCGGGAGGTGTAATTAATCCCGACAAGCTAAGGCGAAGTAAGCAGGCCATCAATTTTGCCAAGCATTTTTTTGCCACCGGCAAACCCGTAGCGGCAATATGCCATGGCCCGCAAACGCTTATAGAAACAGGCGCCCTCGATGGCCGGAAGATGACTTCCTTTTTCAGTATTAAGACGGATCTTATAAATGCCGGTGTAAACTGGGTAGACGAAGAGGTGGTGGTAGACCAGGGACTTACCACAAGCCGCTCCCCTGATGATCTTGAGGCATTTAACCGGAAGATGATCGAAGAATTCAGGGAAGGCATTCATGAGGATCAGAA
>CAZNMG010000388.1:0-3754 GCA_964574075.1 uncultured Owenweeksia sp. | reverse complement strand
CAGCTTGCCCCGCAGAATTGCGGGGAAGGGTACACGGATAGGTAAGGAGAGTATTTGTGACTTTCGTTTAGCACCATTCGATACAAATTTTCTACGCTTTGCTCCGAAAATTCACTCAGGGTGACAAAAGAGGGAGTTTTTTGCGCGGGGAGAGAGGCCCCCTAAATTCCCCGAGGGGGGACTTTAATTCGTGTAAAGAAGGAGTAGTGTCACCCTGAGTGACCCTGACGTGAGGAAGGATTGTATCAGCTTGCCCCGCAGAATTGCGGGGAAGGGTACACGAGTAGTGAAAGAAAGAATTAATGTTAATTTGTGCACTTTTTCGGCCTGCATCCCTTTCTACAGGGGCTTTCTGGAATCCTGTGCAGATATCCTGAAAAAGCAGTAATGACAGTTTCAATAAACCACCTCCAGGCAGAATTAAACCTATAAATCCTACTCCGATTGGCTGACCCGGACCGAACAAAGATCAAAGCACATCTCGCACTGTTTGTAGTAGCCATCATCTACGGGCTCAACTTTTCCATTGCCAAGGATGTAATGCCGCACCACATCCAGCCGTTGGGTTTTATTCTGTTGCGGGCTGTAGGCGCCACCGCTCTTTTCTGGGTCACGGCTGGCCTGGTGAAACGGGAGCGGGTGGCCAGGCGCGATCATATTCGAATGTTTGTTTGCGGGATTTTCGGTGTGGCCTGTAACCAGATGCTCTTTTTTGAAGGTCTCAATATTACCACACCCATCAGTGCGGCAGTAATGATGACTATCAATCCTATTCTGGTGCTGGTAATGTCGGCCCTGATCCTGAAGGAAAGCATCCGGGCTGCAAGGATAGCCGGGATTGCGCTGGGAATTGCCGGGGCCATATTTCTGATCACCCGCGGGGGGCAGGAAACCGATATCTTCTCAGCAGAAAAATCACTCGGAAACCTATTGGTGTTTCTCAATGCTGCCTCCTATGCCGCTTATCTTGTACTGGTAAAGCCACTTATGAAGCGCTATGCTCCTATCACAGTCATCCGGTGGGTATTTTTATATGGAATGTGCATTATACTTCCATTTGGCTTTGAGCAATTTGCGGAAGTAGAATGGTCTAAACTGCCTGTTGATGCCATAGCCAAAATGACCTATGTGGTGATCTGCACCACTTACCTGGCCTACCTTCTGAATGTCTTTGCCTTGAAAACGGTCACCAGCACCACCGTCAGTTTTTATGTGTACCTGCAGCCCGTTACGGCAACACTGGCGGCCATTGTCATGGGAAAAGATGAGCTTACATGGGTATTGATTACTGCGGCTGCCTTTATTTTTTCCGGTGTTTACCTGGTGTCATTTTTCAGAAGGAAATAAGCTCCCTGATATACACCGCTTTAATAGCCCTACTCCAAGAGCTGTTCCATTACTGATTATTATACATTTGCAGGCTTATGGCGCACCTTTATTCAATGACCGGCTTCGGTAAGGCCGTACTTCAGCTACCGGCAAAAAAGATCACTATTGAGGTAAAAAGTCTCAATAGTAAACAGATGGACATGAATGTCCGTACCCCTTCACTTTACAAGGAAAAGGAACCGGAACTACGCCAGCTCGTGGCACGGGAATGCGACCGGGGAAAGGTGGATATGAGCTTTTACTGTGAGATAACAGGAGCCGAAAAAGCACCTAAGATCAACACTCCCCTGGTGAAGGAATATATTCGCCAGCTCAAGGAAGTAATGACGGAAATGAAGGTGGAAGGAGATATTCTTTCCGCGGTAATGCGACTTCCCGATGTTACCCAGGCGGCCGAGGATGAGGTGAATGAAGAGGAGTGGGAGAAAATACGAGGCACAGTAAAGGAAGCACTCGATAAGTTAAGCATCTTCAGGGCAGCCGAAGGAAAAACCCTCCAGCAGGAACTTCAGGGCCGGCTCAACAATATTCGCCAGCGAATGGAAGCTACCGCTCCGTTTGAAGAGGAGAGGGTGCATCGCATTAAGGAAAAACTACAGCGAGGGCTCGCAGAACTGGGGGATAAGCCCGATGAAAACCGCTATGAACAGGAGCTGATCTACTACCTCGAAAAACTGGATATCACCGAAGAAAAAGTGCGCCTCAAGAGCCACCTCGACTATTTTGAAGAACTGATGCAGGAAGGAGGCGCCATCGGCAAGAAGCTGGGATTTATCTCCCAGGAAATAGGCCGCGAGATCAACACCCTCGGCTCAAAGGCCAACCATGCCGGCATGCAAAAGCTGGTGGTGGAAATGAAGGACGAACTGGAGAAGATCAAAGAGCAGGTGCTGAATATTTTGTAGGAAAGAAAACTATTTGGAGCTTGCACACCTTGAAAAATAGAGATTGGTCTCCGATTCCTCCTCCTTTTAAACTCGTTAGATGTCGTTGAATAAAACAGGGAAACTGATAATTTTTTCCGCCCCCAGCGGATCGGGGAAAACCACCATCGTAAAACACCTCCTCGAGCAGAACCTCGATCTCGAATTCAGCATCTCCGCTACCAGCCGCCCTCCCCGGGGCGATGAAGTTGATGGTAAGGATTACTACTTTTTGAGCCGTGACGAATTCAGAAGCAGGGTGCAGAGCGGTGATTTTCTGGAGTGGGAAGAGGTTTATTCCGGCACCATGTACGGCACCCTCCGCTCGGAGGTGGAGCGCATCTGGAATGAGGGAAAGCATGTGGTATTTGATATGGACGTAGTAGGGGGATTGAATCTGAAAAGCCTCTATGGAGACCGCGCCCTGGCTATTTTTGTAAAACCGCCCAGCATGGAAATTCTGGAGCAGCGGTTGCGCCACCGCGATACAGAATCGGAGGACAAAATCAGGCAGCGCCTGGCCAAGGCCCGCAAGGAACTGGGGCGGTCAGACAGGTTTGATCATATTTTGCTCAACAATGAACTCGGCACCACCAAACTCGAGGCGACCAACCTGGTGCGATTATTTTTAGGAAAATGAAAAAAACGGGTCTTTACTTTGGCACCTTCAACCCCATACATATTGGTCATTGTGTAATTGCCCAGCACATGCTGGAGTACACCGACCTCGAGGAAGTATGGTTTGTGGTAACCCCGCACAATCCTCATAAGGAGAAGAAGACTCTGCTCGATGATTACAAGCGGTACTATATGGTGCAACTTGCCATTGATGATCAGTACAATATGCGCGCAAGCAATATGGAATTTGATTTGCCGCAGCCTTCATACACGGCCTTTACCCTAGCTTATGCCTCCGAAAAGTATCCCGACCATGAATTTTCGCTGATCATGGGGGCCGATAACCTGGAGAGTTTTCCCAGGTGGAAAAATTACGACTGGATCCTTGAACATCACGAAATATACGTTTACCCACGTGTAGCCACTGATGGCGGCCCTTTAAAGGATCATCCAAAGGTGCATGTTACTGAGGCGCCCATTATGCAGATCGCCAGTACAGCCATCCGCAAAGCCATTAAGGAAGGTAAAAATGTAAGCTTTATGCTTCCCGCCAAAGTGTGGCAGCACGTTGATGAGGAGCTGTTTTACAAGAAGTGATGGGTTGCTCATCCTGAGCGCAGAGCCCGGATCTCATGTATCTTCCCGTGTCTTTTTCTGAATTCCTTTTGCTTCTCATGAGACCCCGGCTCTCTGCAGGCTGCGGCCGGGGATGTTTAGTGTGCAAAAGAGACTCCGCCTATTTGCGAGTTGATTCGGATTGTTATACCCAAAGGCTCCGGTTAGTCATCCCGGCCACGGAGCCGGGATCTCAGACTCTTTTAGTT
>CAZNMG010000387.1:0-9655 GCA_964574075.1 uncultured Owenweeksia sp. | reverse complement strand
CTTCTGCTCCAGGCCCATCCAGCTTTTTGCCAAAAGGATCTTCCGTACATGCTCGTCAATCTGCCCCTCGTTAATCGTTCCCGCCTTCAATGACGATTTGATCCGGGCTTTGGCGGTTGCCACATCCTGTGAAAACAGCAGGATATCATTACCCGCCAAAAGTGCCCTGACATCCACTTCACCGGGAGGGTAAAGGTCGGCCACGCCTTTCATATTAAGAGCATCCGTAAAAACCAGCCCGTCAAAGTCAAGCTTATTTCGCAACTCACCCATTATCACCGCTGGCGATAATGAAGAAGGCATTCCGGTATTGTCCATGGCAGGCACATTGAGATGCGCTACCATTACGGAGGCTAGGCCATGGTTTATGAGTTCACTATAGGGCTTAAGTTCCACATTGGTAAGTCGATCCATACCATGAGCCACCGTGGGGAGGGTTTTATGGGAATCACTGTCGGTATCCCCGTGTCCGGGAAAATGTTTGGCGGAAGCCATTACATGCTGGTCCTGCATACCCTTCATATAGGCTACAGCCATACGCGTTACACGCTCCGGATCTTCCCCAAAGGAACGTGCATTTATGATCGGATTATTGGGATTGGTATTGATGTCGACTACAGGACCAAAGTTGATGTGTACCCCAAGGCGCTTACAGTGCTGAGCGATCTCCTTCCCCATCTGGTAAGCCAGAAGACTGTCATTGGTAGCACCCACCGTCATGGGCCAGGGAAATTTAAAGGTGCTGTCAAGCCGCATCGAAAGGCCCCACTCGGCATCCATAGCGATCATCAGCGGCAGCTTTGAATTTTGTTGATAAATATTGGTAAGCCTCGCCTGCCTTACCGGCCCTCCCTGAAAAAAGATGAGGCCGCCTATGTGATGCTCCTTAATAAGGTTGAGAATTTCCTTTTTGTGGCTTTCGCCCTTGTTGGAATAAGCCGCCACCATAAAAAGCTGCCCCAGTTTTTCATCGAGGCTCATGCTCCTGAGTTTGGCATTCACCCATGCCGTATCTCCTTCATAGATCACGGAGTGCTTTTGCTGCGCATTCATCACTACCGGAATACAAAAAAGGAAGGCTGTCGCCAGAAGGGTCTTATTCAGAAACGTCATATTCTCGCTATCGATTTTGAGCTAAAGTAAATACTTAGGCACTACTGCTGTGGTGTAAAACAAGTTTTATTCCACAATAGTGCGTTGATAGGTAAAGGTGATATACTGCCGCCAATTTTTTTGCGTATTATAATTGATAACTTTGCAAAAAATCAGAGCCATGGAGGCACCAAGATTACCTTCCATCTTCAGGCAAAACCACGCGAAGCAGTTTGAATTCAGACCTCGCTACTATGACGCCCGTAAGGAGAGACTGGAAAAAATGAAAATGAAATATGCAGGCGGGGAGGGCCCTATGAATGCTGAGAACTTCCGTACAAACCTGGGTTCAAAATGGCGGGAAAGCCGCAAGCGCGGGTCTGCCGGATCAAACGTACGGCTGGTGGTTATCATGGGTATCCTGTTTTTAATTACTTATCTAATTCTGTTTAATTAATGGCAGACGTTATACGTCTACTGCCGGATAGTGTAGCCAACCAGATCGCTGCAGGTGAAGTGGTGCAACGGCCCGCCTCCGTGGTAAAGGAACTTCTGGAAAATGCGATAGATGCCGGTGCCCAAAACATCAAGCTCATTATCCGGGATGCGGGTAAGATCCTGATACAGGTGATCGATGACGGCTCCGGGATGAGCGAAACCGATGCCCGCATGGCTTTTGAACGCCACGCCACCTCCAAGATCCGCAAGGCCGAAGATATCTTCAGCATTCTTACCAAAGGCTTTCGTGGCGAAGCCCTGGCCTCTATAGCCGCAGTGGCGCAGGTAGAACTAAAAACCCGTACGGAGGAAAGCGAGCTCGGCACCTGCATCCGAATTGACGGCAGTAAACTCATTTCACAGGATTATTGCAATACACCCACAGGTACCCGGCTTGAAGTGAAAAACCTTTTTTTCAATATTCCCGCCCGAAGGAATTTCCTCAAGTCAAATAACGTAGAGTTGCGCCACATCATTGATGAATTTGAGCGGGTATCCCTGGCGCACCCTGCCGTGCATTTCCACTTCTTTAACAATGACAGCGAATTATTTGACCTGCCACCGGTAACCCTTCGGCAGCGGATCGTAAATGTCTTCGGCAGCAAATTCAATGAGAAACTTGTACCGGTATTGGAAGAAACTCCCATTTTAAAACTTACAGGCTTTATAGGTAAACCTGAATTTTCGCGCAAGACGCGGGGCGAGCAATTCTTTTTTGCCAACAATCGCTATATCCGTAACGGCTACCTGCACAAAGCGGTGTGCAATGCGTATGAGGGCCTTTTGAGCAATGATAATCTTCCCTCCTATTTTCTTTTCCTGGAGATTGACCCCGCCCGGATCGATGTAAACATCCATCCTACCAAAACCGAAATAAAATTTGATGATGAGCGCGCCATCCACACCATCATACGCACGGCCGTAAAACATGCGCTCGGCCAGTACAATATCTCCCCAAGTATCGATTTTGAATCCGATGCCGATTTTGTGCCTCAACTGCAAAAAGGCCAGCGGGTGGCTCCTCCCGGAATACTCATTGATCCTCATTTTAATCCCTTTGATGAAAAACCATCAGGAGCGGGAAAACAGGTACAAAGCCACAGCGGGGTATCACTGGATGTGCGGGGCAGCCGGAACTGGGAAAGCCTTTACACCGATCTTCCCGAACTGCCGGATGACCCAAGGCGGCAGGAAGCCCTGGAAATAGGTGGGGAAACCGATCTCAAAAAAACCTTTAGCCAGATTGGCCGGAAATTTATTGTGACCAATCACGGTGATGGATTGATAGTGATCCACCAGCAGCGGGCGCATGAGCGTATCCTTTTTGAAAAGGTTTTACATTCGCTCGAAAATAAGCACGTGCCCAGCCAGCAATTGCTGTTTCCACAGAACATCAGTTTTAATGCAGCGGATTTTCCACTTATACAAAACCTGCTGCCCACCCTGCGTGAAGTGGGTTTTGATATTGATGAATTCGGCAGCAATGAGGTGATCGTAAATGGCATCCCTCTTTACCTCGAAAGCGGAATGTTGCAAAGCGCTTTGGAGCAGTTGCTGGAAGATGAAAAAGACCACAAAACCACCACCCCTGAAGAAACAAAACAGTTGATGGCCACAACCCTTTCACGGGTTTCGGCAATAAAGACCGGAAGCCGGCTCAGCCAGCATGAAATGAGGAATCTGGTAGACGAACTATTTGCCTGTGCTTCCCCTTATGTAAGCCTCAATGGCAAGCCTGTAGTGGTAAATCTCAACCTCGAAGACCTCGACAAATCTTTTAGTTAATGTATCAAAGACCTTCCAGCTTTAAGCTACTTCCCGATGTTATAAAAAATCTGTTGATCATCAATGGATTGTTTTTTCTGGCCACATTCGTTCTGGGTGATGTGATCGGTTTCGACCTTGTCCGAAATCTGGGGCTATACCTGCCCGTTTCAGGCCACTTTGAACCTTACCAGATCATAACGCACATGTTTATGCATGGTGGGATTGGTCATATCTTCTTCAATATGTTTGCGCTGTGGATGTTTGGCTACACCCTCGAAAATGTGTGGGGCAGCAAACGTTTCCTCATCTATTATATGGTTACGGGACTTGGTGCCGCGGTTTTACATATGGGAGTTATGTACTGGCAATACCTCGAAGTGAAGGGAGCGCTGAGTCCTGAACAACTTCAAATGATCATCAACGAGGGCCAATCCATTTTGCTGACCAACAGAAACTACGCAGACGAGGCGATGGCCAAGGCTAATCTCTTATTGAACACTCCTACCGTGGGTGCCTCGGGTGCCGTTTTTGGAATTTTGCTGGCATTTGGTATGATGTTTCCCAATCAATACATCTACATTTATTTTGCGCTTCCTGTAAAAGCAAAGTATTTTGTAGCCATATACGGTGCGCTGGAGCTTTTCAATGGAATAGCAAATGACCCCGATAGCAATGTGGCGCATTTCGCCCACCTTGGCGGGATGCTTTTTGGCTTTTTATTGATCCGCTACTGGCGAAAAAATGGAGGTTTCCACCATTACTGATGTCGAGCATAAGAGCAGAAATTATTGAATCTTTCCGTAGGGGCGATGCCCTTACGCGCCTTATCCTTGTCAACCTGGCGGTGTATCTCCTTTATCTGCTTCTCAACATCACTGGCTTTCTCTTTAAGGTTCCAATAGCCCACTTTTTTGTGGAGTGGATGGCTCTTCCCAGTGCTCCAAGGGAGCTTATCACCCGCCCCTGGACATTCTTTACCTATATGTTTTTGCACCAGGGGTTTCTCCATATCCTCTTCAACCTGCTGTGGCTCTACTTTGCAGGAAAGCTGTTTATGGAATACATGGGGGGACGCAGATTACTGAGCACTTACCTGTTGGGCGGCCTCGTGGGCGGTGCCCTGTATGTGCTGGCGTACAATATATTTCCGGCCTTTGAAGGTGTTGAAACAGATAACCGCGGGGCTTCAGCCGGTGTTATGGCCATTGTGATAGGAGTGGCTACCTATGCACCCCGTTACCCCGTAAAGCTGTTTTTTGTGCTTAACCTCCAGTTGTGGATGGTGGCCGCCTTTGCCCTTCTTATGGACCTTATCTACCTGGGTGAAGGGAATAATGCTGGTGGTCATATCGCTCACCTGGGGGGTGCTCTCTTTGGCTACCTCAGCATACAGCAGTACAAGCGCGGCAATGACTGGACTGAAGGCTTCAGCCGTTTTATGGACCGATTTGCAAACTGGTTTAAACCCAAACCCAAGATACACAAGGTTTACAGCACCCCCCGAAGCGATGTAAAGTATAAGGAGTACCAGGTACAAAAGGAACAGCGGATGGATGATATTCTCGATAAGATAAGCCGCAGTGGCTACGATAGCCTTTCCAAGGAAGAAAAGGATTACCTCTTTAAAATAGGTAAAAACTAATGAGCCAAAAACGTTCACTGGTTGATGGCTTCCTCTATTTCCTCAATGTTGTTTTTGCCATTGCCCTGCTGCTTTCTTACCTCGCCTACTACATTCCCCCCACACTTATTACAGCATTTTCATTTATCGCCACCGGATACCCCATATTGGCTATCATCAATATACTTTTCGTGGTTTACTGGGCGATCCGGCTAAAGCGCAAGATCCTGCTTCCGCTGGTGTGCCTGGCTGTGGGCTATCTTCACCTGCCACGTATGTACCAGTTTGGCAAAGCACAAAGAGTAGTACCCAAGGAGGAGAGCCTTAAAGTAATGAACTTCAACATTCGCCTGTTCAACCTCTACCAATGGCTGGATGACCCCGATGTAAAGCAGGATATTTCTGCTCTCATCAGGCAGGAAGATCCTGATGTGGTGATGCTGCAGGAATACCTGGAAGGCGAGGAAAATCCCCTTAAGGAACTCAATTACCCCTACCGGCACTCAAAGCTTACAAATGAAGGCAAGAGTTATGGATTGATGATCCTTTCCAAGTATCCCATCACAGGCAGTGCTGTTATACCCGTTGAGGAAGACACGGCCCGGCAAAGCGAGTTTCATTATGCCGACATCCGCTGGAAAGGGCAAAACATTCGCTTTGTGAATGTGCACCTGGCATCTGTACGCCTCGATCACCAGGAATATGACCTGCTTGAGAACCCCGACCGAAAAAATCAGGACGATTTAAAAAGAGGTATTAAAACCATTACCACCAACCTGCATCATGCCTTCCGGCTGAGAACGATCCAAACGAAGGCTCTCCTGGATATAATTCGAGACAGCCCTTTCCCCGTGGTGCTTGCCGGAGATTTTAACGATGTGCCGCACTCGTACATTTATCACCAGATAGACCTTGAGTTGCAGGACAGCTTTATGAGTGGCGGCCACGGCTTTGGAAAAACCTACGTTCGCAGCCCCGTTCCCTTTCGCATCGATTATATTTTTCACAGCAAAATGTTGCAGAGCTTCAACTTCAGAGTGATCAAAAAAGAATATTCCGATCATTATCCGATAGTAACTGAGCTGCAGTTTCGCTGATAAGGTCAATATTTGATACTTTTCAACCCTGACTCACACAAATTGCACACCCTTGTGAAGAGCCCCTGGCATTGGATTTTAATTGTTGCATCTGTAGCGCTCCTTGCCTTGTATTATGGCTATCCCAGGCTCCTTACCCTTGAACCCCAGTCCGTTCATCACTGGCGCCAATCCGATTGCACTTCGCTTACCCTCAATTACTACCAGCAGGACCTACCCTTCTGGAAACCCAAAACTCATGGTCTCGTAAGTGATTACGGCACCACTGGCTACAATGCCCCCAGCGAAGTTCCCTTGTACTACTGGTGTATTGCCCAGCTCTATCACCTCTTCGGGCCACACCAATTTCTGTTGCGCGGCTTCAACACCCTGCTTTTCCTGGCCGGTATAGTAGCCTTCATTCTTTTGCTTTTCAGGATCTCGAAAAACCTCCCGTGGAGCATCCTTCTTGGTTTGTTCCTCTTCACCTCCCCCATTCTGGTTTTCTATGGAAATAACTTTCTCACCAATGCCCCGGCCTTTGGAATGGCGTTATGCGGACTCAGCGCTTTTATAGCCTATGTACATGAAGAAAAGAGAAAATATTGGTGGTGGACTGTGCTTTTTTTCCTGATAGCCGGTAGCCTGAAATTACCCGGATTATTCCTTTTCCTGGCGCTCGGGGCGGTGGTGGTGCTACATCCAAAAAGCATTGCCGTCCTAAGTCGAGCCAGGTACCTGTTATCCGCGGCTATTATTTTGGTTCCCCTGGGAGCCTGGGTGATTTACGCGCGTCAGTTCAACGATATTCATCACACCACCTATTTTTCCACTACGGCTTTTCCTATTTGGGAGTATTCTGCTTCTGATCTGCAGTTTATTGTCAGTGAGATCTACAACTCATGGTGGGGCGAGCATTTTCACCCCTTCACCTGCATTGGCATTTTTCTGCTATTAATATTTTTAATCCTGAAGCGCAGGCAAATTCCGCGGATTTCATTCTTACTGCTGATGTATCTCCTTGGCGGATTGTTACTTTTTACGCTCCTGCAGTTTTACACTTTTATGCAGCACGATTACTACACCATCAATATGTTTATGCTGGTGGCGATTGTGCTGATGATCTTTACGCAGTACCTTCATAAGCGGAATCCTGCAATCCTCCGAAACCCCCTTGTGCTCATAATGCTGGCCCTTTTCCTTGGCGGAAATGTGTACTATGCCAAAGAAAGGCTTGACTTCAGATATGGGGAATGGCCCAACCAGTATCGTAGTGAATATCGCCTATTATATGCAGAAGAAACAGATAGCTGGCTCACCGAAATCGGAGTGACCCATAATGATACCGTAATATTTGTGGCCGACCCCAGCCACAACAGTCTTTACCTGCTCAACCGTTATGGATGGACCACGCATAAAATGGATTTTAAGGATACCACGCAGATCATCCGTTTTAATCAGTCGGAAGAAGGTGTCCAAAGATCCATTGACAACGGAGCGGAATACCTGCTTGTACATGGGGTGCAAACGCTCTACAACCGGACTTACCTCCATCCCTTTTTAACGCACCTTACAGCCCGCAGGGGAGAGCTTTTTGTTTTTGATTTGAAAGCCCGTGAGCCAAACTTTACTTTACCGCAACCAGCTGTTTTTAAGAATCACTTTTTTGATTTCGAAAACCCTGCAGACACTTTGTTTGTCACCGCTCATAAGATTGTAGCTGATCCTGAAGATACGGGAAACAGGGTGGTGGAGGCCACTACAGCTGACGAGTTTCTGGGTATGCTAACTCTTGATTCACTTCAAAAAGGTATGGCCGTGGAGGTGACCGTCTGGATAAAAACCCACCGTGACGCCAGAGTGATCCCTGTGATTTCCTCCGAAGAGCCCGGACTTGCATTTGAGCAGAAACAGGATATAATTGATGAGAAAGGGAAATGGCGATTGCTTCGCCAGCAACTCCGCATAAATCAATCTCTTGCCGGTAAGCCCCTGAAAATTTTCCTCTGGAACCCGGGAAAGGAAGCTGCACTTTTTGATTCGGTGGATGTGAAGGTCTTTGAGCCAAACCCGCTTTGGTGAAATTGGTGGATTGGTGGATTGGTGGATTGGTTAACTGGTGGATTGGTTAAATTGGTGAAGGATTTCCCCGTCTCAATACTGATTACTACTGTCTCAATACTCTCCTTTGTCAGGCTGAGTGTTTCTTTGGAGCCGTGCGGAAAAGAAATGTATCGAAGCCTGGGTAACGGGAGGTTTCAGTTGGAATGATGAAGTTCGAATGACCAAGTTTGAATTTCGAATCTTCAAATTATCGAATCTTCAAATGTTAATTGGTTGATTGGTGGCCGGATTTCCCCGTCTCAATACTATCTACTAACGTCTCAATACTATCCTTTGTCAGGCTGAGTGTTTCTTTGGAGCCGTGCGGAAAAGAAATGTATCGAAGCCTGAGTAAGTGCGAAGTTAGAATGACGAAGTGCCAATCGGGAAGTGTGGAATTGGTTATTGGTGGATTGGTTAATTGGTGAACGGATTTCCGTATCTCAATACTATCTACTAACGTCTCAATACTATCCTTTGTATTGAAATGACGAGGTACGAATTTCGAATCTTCAAATTGTGGATTGGTTGACTGGGGATTGGTTAGCTGGTTAATTGTTAATGGGTGGATTGGTGGACTATTCAACTCATTGCCGGTCTCAATACTGACTACTATCTACTAAATACTTCCTCTAAATTAGTTTATTTGCACAAACATCCTCTTAATGATCATTAGCAAAACTCCCTTCCGAATAAGCTTTGTAGGCGGAGGCTCCGACCTAGAGGCCTTTTATAGCCAAAGTAAGGGCGCTGTGCTCAGCACTTCCATCAATAAATATATGTACATCTCCTCTCACGCATTCTTTGAGGAAAACATGATCCGTACCAAATACTCTCAAACGGAAACTGTGGAAAGGGTAACCGACCTGAAGCATCCTATTCTGCGAAGTGCGCTACAGAAATTCAACATTGAGGGTGGCATTGAGGTAAGTTCAATTTCGGATATTCCCGGTGGTACCGGCATGGGTTCCTCGTCTTCGTTTACTGTGGGCCTGCTACACAATCTGCATGCGGTCACCCATAGTTATGCTTCAAAGCATCAGCTTGCCGAGGAGGCCTGCGAAATTGAAATAGACCTATTGCAGGAGCCTATCGGCAAACAAGATCAGTATGCTGCAGCTTTTGGAGGGCTCAATGTTATTGAGTTTCACAGCAACGGGCAGGTAACGGTGGAGCCGGTATACCTTTCTCCGGAGGTGTATGAGGAGCTGCAAAAAAACCTGTGCCTGTATTATATCGGCAACCAGCGGAGTGCTTCCTCAATCCTGACTGAGCAAAAAACGAATTCTGCCCAGGATGAAAAATTCAAAATTTTGAAAAGCATGGTCGGTCTGGTTTACGACCTGCGCAACGTATTGATGAAGGGAAACCTCGATGATTTTGGCAGGTTGATGCACGAAAACTGGCTGATGAAACAACTATTGGCCAGCGGCATATCAAACCCGATGATAAATGACATCTACGATCTGGCTCTTAAAAATGGCGCTCTTGGAGGAAA
>CAZNMG010000386.1:0-5233 GCA_964574075.1 uncultured Owenweeksia sp. | reverse complement strand
AAAACCATGGCGGCTTTTATGGAAACCTTCCCTGCCGAGGTTTACTACCACGAGGTAGAAAATTTTGGGGCCGGGGCCAGAAGAAAACGCAGGACATACGAGCTGAAGACGATAAAGGAATTGCTGAAGAGAGGGAGCCCGATTGTGCCTTCATCTGCCATTATTAAACGTGATTTATTGATGGAAGTACCCTTTTCCGAGAGAAGGGATTATGTAGAGGACCTTCCTTTGTGGGTGCACCTGCTGGCGGAGGGTAAAACCTTTAAAATGCTTCCTGAAGTACTTGGCTGTTACCGCGAGGGAAGTGGCCTTACGAGCCGTATTCACGAACACCTTCAGTTTGTTATCAATACCCTTGAAGATCTCCATGCCGAAGGATTTTTTGACCAGAAGGATCTTGAGATCGCCAAACGCAGAAAATATCTCGAAACAGCGCGCCATTCCCAAAAGAGAAGAGACTTTAAGCAGGCTGAATTTTATTATTCTGCCGCTGATTTTAAGAGCATGAAGATAACCGGCCTTCGATTTTTGAGTTGGCTGAGAATACCACTCTAGTTCATCATTTCCCGCCTCTTGGTGAGGTAATACCTCACATAATCATCTGAATTTTTTGGCTGGCGTTCCCTGATGTAGTTAACCAGGTCCGGATAAGTTTGATGCTCACCAGATGTAGCCACCAGCGATGGCAGCACCCTCTGTAACATTTGCCTGTATTTGGGATTTTGCGAAGTAACTTGTACCACCATAAGAGAGCGCATCGCGTTCACCCACTCCTGCCGCTGAGCATATATCTCAGCCTTATTTAGCTGGGCCGCTTCATACATCACCGAAATGTCTGTTGCCTGCAAATAATACTTCAGCGCCTGTTCATTATCCCCGCGTTGCTTGTAAAGGTTGCCCACATGATTTAGCACTATAATGTTGTAAGGGTGAACCTCCAAAGCCTCAAGTCCGTCCTGCAAAGCCTCTGCAGGATTATTCTGCACTATTTTACCCAAAGAGGTGTAATACCGCAGGGGATTGGCAAAGGGATCCATATTATAGAAGGCATTGATCCCCTCCTCGGCATTCCTGACCATTACGGGGACGTTGCGGCTGTTGTATGCCTCAGTTACCTTTAGAGAATATTTATCACCCTGCCAGCGATACCCACTGATGAAAAGAGAAAAACCAAGGGCCAGCAGTAGCAGCGGGAAAATTCTGGCGATGGAAAATTGAAATTTGCCCGGCTGCAGCTCTTTCCTGAAAACGAGCGCCAATAAACTCATCAGCAGGATGTTATGTGTAGTACGCTCTAATGGAAAGTCTGTAATGGAGAAAGTAAGGTAAGCCACCAACCCGAATAGCAGCGACATTTCCATGGCCATTTCTGCAGGTGTTTCCATGCTTCTGAGGTTCCGCAGCAGCCGCCACAAAGCCACCACAAAGATTCCAAGGAAAAATAAAAGTCCTAATATCCCTGACTCCGTCCACACCCATAAATAATCATTATGAGGCCTCTGAATGTGCGTTATTCCCTGATGAACACTGGAACCGAGCTGGTAATCGCTGCGGTTTTCATCGAGTGAGCTCAACCCGTACTTCGGAAATTCTATACGCCAGTTACCCGCTCCCACGCCCATTACAGGATTATCCCGTATCATGGAAAGGCTGTTTTGCCAAAAGACTAGCCTTCTATCCAGATTGGAGCGGTCGCTAACACTGTCCTGAACCCCTTCTGAACTGAAGAGACCGATCAGTATTATCACAGCCATTACAGCTCCGATGCCCACCCACTTAAAAGGAAAAACTCCCTTGGTCTTCTTTTTCTTCGATACCAAGAAATAGGCAATAAGTGTGACAAACGTGGCCACAAACATGGAAAGCCATACCCCCCGGGTACGCAGCACAAACATCTCTGCAACCAGTAGCAGCGCGAGAAACAGCGAAAATTTCCGCCACCCGGGTTTGGTGAGAATGGTGGTGCCCATTACCGCAAAGGGAAAGCTGAGCATCAGCGCGGAAGAGAGCAGGTTTTTGTGGCCAAAGGTGCCGGTAACACTATAGATATCTGCAAAGAAATCACCCGAGGCCATAGTTTTAAAAAGGTTGAAGAGTGTAATCAGCGCGGTGATCCCACCAAAGATGACAATACCGAATACCAGATCGCTCGCGGATATTTTTTTAGCCCTCAGCAACATAAGAGCAATGGCCAGATAGGCAAATGCAAGGGCATACCGGCTGCTTATGGCCCAACTCTCCACAGGGTTTATGGCCACAGTAACCGAAAGCATATTTATTAAAACAAATCCCAGAAAGAAGAGAAGAATTGCCCCGGGCGAGAATTTTTCGAGCCACTTATCGCGCCACATAAACAGCAACACAATAATCAGGGCAGCTGAGGTGTAAAGTTGCCTGGGTACAAGCGTGTTATCCAGAAGTGATTCTACATAGATCAGCGGAAGCAGGGCAAAAAAGGCAAGGAATAATTTGGAATATATACTTGACTTTTGGGCGGATTTGGCCATGAAGCAGGTTTGTTTTGCGGCTAAAAATAATCAATGCCGTCCATTATAGTACATTTGGCACCGCCTATATTTGAAGCATCCAAGTACCATCGAAGAATCCGAAAAAAATATTGCCCGTGGCACCCGCGAACGCACCTTGGTGGAGAAGAGTTACCGCTATCATAACTACTTTAAACGAACGGGCCGCTATCGCTTTGTAGGAACCAATCTCCTGCGATTACTTCTCGTAATCACCATTTTTGCAGTAGGGGTCTGGCTCTTTACCAGCTTTGTAATTGATATCAGCCAGATGGAGGCGCTGATCTTTTCAAAGCTTCCCGATTGGCTGATTATATTGACACTTTTCATAAGTGAGTGCTTTACCGGAATAATGCCCCCGGATGTATATATTCTTTGGGCAAAGACCTTTAAATATCCATACCTGATGGTGTTCGTATTAGCCCTCGCATCATATACCGGAGGTATGATTTCGTGGTATATCGGTTCTCAGCTGCACCGTATAAACCGGGTGAAGAAATGGGTACATATACGTTTTGCTGAGCAGGTGAAACTTTTTAAAAGATACGGAGGGCTGGTGATTTTTATTTCTGCACTTACACCTCTACCCTTTTCACCGGTGAGCGTGGTTGCCGGCATGGTAGAATATCCCTTCAAATTATACTGGAAAGTGGCCCTGAGCCGGTTTCTGAGATTCTTCCTTTATGCCTACGTATTTTACCAGGTGTTGTAAGCGCTTACCTTTGCGGGATGGCACTTACCCAACGACAGCTTTTCCTGAGCCACCTGGCACAAACCACTGATTTTCCTCTTAGCCTGGAGATTGTAAAAGCCGAAGGCTCCTGGCTTTTTGATAAAAAAGGCAAGCGCTATCTCGATTTGATTTCCGGTATTTCGGTAAGTAACGTAGGGCACCGTCACCCAAAGGTGGTGGAAGCTATAAAAAACCAGATAGATCAATATATGCACCTGATGGTATATGGAGAGTATATCCAGGCGCCACAGGTAAAACTCGCACAGAAACTAACGGAGGTGCTGGGCCATGGTTTGGATTCGGTATACTTCGTGAACTCCGGAAGTGAAGCCATAGAAGGCGCTATGAAACTGGCGAAGCGCGCCACTGGCCGCAGCGAGATCCTGAGTATGAAGAATGCCTACCACGGCAGTACCCAAGGTGCGCTGTCCGTAATTGGTAGCGAGGATTTTAAAAGAGCCTACAGGCCGCTTTTGCCTATGACGCGCAGCTTTGGTTTCAATTCTCCTGAAATCATAAAAGAGATCACCACTAAAACTGCAGCCGTAATGGTGGAACCTGTCCAAGGCGAAGCCGGCTATTTTCCACCTTCTCCCGGTTATCTTAAAAGCCTGCGCAAACGTTGTGATGAGACGGGAACCCTATTAATTTTTGATGAGATACAGACCGGTTTTGGCCGTACCGGAAAACTCTTTGCGTTTCAACAGGAAGATGTGGTACCCGATATCCTTACAATGGCGAAAGGGATGGGGGGAGGAATGCCTATTGGCGCTTTCGTAGCCCGCAAAGAGCTGATGGACCACCTGAAGGAAAATCCAATATTGGGTCACATCACCACCTTTGGCGGCCATCCTGTTTCCTGCGCTGCCTCCCTGACCTGCCTTGAAGTGATTCTGCAAGAAGGCCTTGCTGAAGGTGTGGAAAGAAAGTCACAACTCTTTAAAGACCTGCTCGTGCACCCTGGCATCGGGGAAGTCCGTGGCCGTGGCCTTATGCTTGCGATACAGCTGGACACTTTTGAGACCGTACAAAAGGTGATTGAATATTGTCTGAACCATGGTGTGATTACCGACTGGTTCCTGTTCTGTGACAGTGCCATCCGCTTAAGCCCGCCTCTAAACATCTCGGATGAGGACATTCACCAAGCCTGTAAAGTTATAATGGGCGGACTCGCCAATTTGGATAAATAACCCCCTTTCCAGAGCAGATTTTTTTACCGTAAAATTTGGTGGCTAATTTTCCCTGTCATACTTTTGACTGACTTTTTAGTCAATAGAAAAAATGGCCCCACGAACAAAAGCAGATAATCTTAAAATTCAGGAGCAAACCCGGCAGAAGATCGTAATGGCCGCACTGCAAGCCTTTGGCGAAAAGGGCTATGCAAGTACTACCGTCAGCCAGATTGCCAAAGAGGCCGGCATTTCCAAGGGGCTCATCTACCATTATTTCAGCAGTAAGGAAGATGTGCTAAAAGGCATTTTTGAAATGATGGTGCAGGAGGGTGAAATGATAATGGGCGGCTGGGAAAACAAAAGCGCCAAAGAAAAACTGCGGCATACGATTACAGAATCCGTGAGCTTTATCAAAAATCAACCCAATGTGATGCGCTTTATGATGTCCCTTGCACTTCAGCCTGCTGCCATTGCCTACCTTGAAGAAGTGATGGAATCCCAGAAAGCAGAAATGATGGCCCGCTATGAGGCACTCTTTGCTGAGCTTGGTTTTAATGATCCCGAAGCCGAAGCCTATTATACCGGGGCAGTTATGGACGGAGCCGCTATGGGTTATCTCTCTGCAAAAGACTACCCACTTGAAAAAATCGTACAAATCCTTTTAAACCGATACGACTTATGAAAAGTCATTTTCTAACAGTATTGCTCTTTTGCTCGGCACTGAGCTTTGCGCAGAATGCATCTGAGATCATCAAAAAAGCCGAAGACAAACTTCGCGGAAGCAACAGCAAAGGCAGCATGAC
>CAZNMG010000385.1:0-2783 GCA_964574075.1 uncultured Owenweeksia sp. | reverse complement strand
AACCGCTGGGCCAGTTTTTGAAACTCTGCACAGCCAGCCTTATTATAGCAATGAATTCAGGGATGCCAAGTTAGACCTCACCTATTTTTCAGGTGATTATGCCAAGCTGTCTAAAGACTTTCTGAAGGCCCGCCACGATTATTTACTGATGTACTACCCTGACTAATCCCCGTAAAGGGTATATACAATTTCGGTAGTATAGCTTTGAGCTTCCAGGGTAAGGCTTATCCCTTCTATTTTGAACTGAAGATCGATATCCGAAACCTCCCCGGTGCCGAATATAAAATCCTGCTCAATGTTGGTGAACTGAAGATAGCCTGTATGGGATGTGCCATTGTCAACACCCAGGCAGGTACCGCAGGCTATGCCATTGCTGTTGCGTTTTATATGAAGAGTAAGAGCAGCCGGCCAGTTGATATCCTGGCGGCTAACAGCCACCTTCCAGCCCTGGGCATCGGCAATTCCCAATACATCGAGTTGGTTATAGTTTGTGGATGTTTCTATAGTGGAGTTGAGATCAGCACCGGCTTCGTAGGGAATGCTTAGATCAGCCTCGTCAACTACTTCCTTCCAGGTGCTTACCTGTGATACCACCAGTTGAGCGGAGAGCGACTGCGGCAGGGCGACAAGGACGCAATATATAAGTACCAAAATTCTTAAGACAGTCTTCATTTCGGGTAGAGTTAATTGTCTATAATAGTGTAGAGTATGGTGACCTGACCGTTCTGGGCCTCCACCTGGTCAAAATCTGCACCTGTGGAATAGAGCGAATAGTTCAAACGATAGCCATTATTGGCGCCATCACCTGTGAATGAACCACGGATGCCGGTTACAATATCCTGAGGAAGTGCAGAAAGAGTGATGGGCGAGGCCGTAGGTGTCCCCAGCGTTCCGCCACCAAAACCCGATGCGGCACCAACACTTAGCCGTATTTCAAATCCTCCAGGCACAGTACCGGTAGAAACACTCACCTGGATACTACGGCTGGTCACATCGCGGACAGCACAGGAAAAGTTAAGCCAGTTATCATTATTCGTAGCCAGGGGAGCACTTCCCACGGATTGCCCGGCTTCTGTAATGGTGGGTACCGTAAAGGTGAAGTTAGGTGTAGCGCTGTTACTCTCAATATCGAGCAAAGCTATGGATTGCATATCCAGTTCTACAAAGGTATTTGTAGTGAGGCTGAATGAAGGGCTACCGGGCTGTGCCAACAGGCTGCCACATGTCACAATCCACACCAGGATCACAAGGACCAGATTCGCTAACTTTCTATATTTCTTTCGGTTGCTGATCAATTTCTTTCTATTGTAGATTAATCACAGGTAATTTCTCCGTGTACTTCTGGTCATTGGTGTGAAGCACAAATACATATACCCCGGCACTCAGACCACCAATACCGGCCGTATGGCGCAGGCCATTCTGTGAATTTATGGTACCCTGCTTTACAACAGCACCGGCCATATTGGTAAGATACCACTCCCCTTCCCTTACCCGCTTTTCGGTAATGATCACCAACTGATCCTTTTCGATATGAATATTAAACGGATTTTCAGAACCCTTTTTTAGAGACAGGGCCTGGCGCGAATAATGTAATACAAAGCGTTCACGGAAGGATTTGTCGGTAGTGAACTGATGAGGCTTATCCAGCTTATACCAATCACCGGTCTTAATGTCTTCAAGATAAATGTACAGATCACGGGGATAGTCAAGAAGTTCGATGGAAACCAGCTTCTTATCATCTGTGTGTATACCTAACTCCACACTATCGCGGGCATCCGGATAGGGTACCGCAGCTATTGATGAAAAGTCGGATTCAAAACGTGAATACAGGGAAGGCACATCGCTATAAGTGGTAAACAGCTTGCGTATATCTTCCTCCGAATAAAATTCGCGCGAAGCGCTTTCTGAAAAGCGGATGATAGTTTCATCAAACTTTCCGGAGTTGTGGTTGGTGGTACGCAACACAATTTTATCCCCTGAGCCGGTTGTCTTAAAGAATATCCCTGTTCCTCCCTCGCAATCGGAAGGCAGGTCACCGGGGGTTAGGTCGAAGCTGTGAAAAACGTCACCGGAATTCTGACCACCTGCCACAGCTGTCTGCACAAAAAATCCTTGCATGGGCGCAATATACTGATTGGCGCCCAAAGTGCCCGCTCCGGCAGAATAGGTGGCGAAATTGGTGTTGGTTTCATCCCATATATGATAGGCTGAAGCGATACCGCCAGCGGCAATGTCATCATCCACTTTATCCCAGTCAATAGCTGCAGGAAAAGGATTTGCCACCAGGTTCCATCCGCTGTTGTTCTCATTTACCGTTTGTGAAATATTACCAGCGTTCAGGGTTCCGCTAAAGGAAATTGTCCATGGGGCACTACCAAAATTTTGGGATGCATCGAGATAAAGGTTCCAGCCTTTGCTGGCATCAAAAGCCTCGCTTGTATCGGAAGATGAACGCCATGTTCCATAGGCGGATGAACCTGCAAAGCCTATGTCGGCACCGTTATCTGTAGTACCATCATACCACCAAAGGTTGCAATAGTTGCATGAATCCAACGAACCCCCACCCTGTGGGTGGTTTATAAAGCCATTGTCATCCTTAAAGGTAAGGTCGCTCCAGGTGACATCCGAAAAAGGAGATCCTATGTAGTGCCAGCCCTCATTGGCTACGTACTGCTCAAAGGTAGCTGCCACAGCAGGTCCCTTGTATTGAGAAAATCCTGTGGTATCAGCCTTTAAGAGAAATACACCACTGTTATTGATACTTATGGTTTTTAAGCAATTAC
>CAZNMG010000384.1:0-4494 GCA_964574075.1 uncultured Owenweeksia sp. | reverse complement strand
CAGGCCATGCGGGTGAAGCCAGTGTGAATCCCTCACTTATCCCGAATAAACAAAAGGGAGAACTTCATCCGGTAAATCTTCAAAAGCGATTTGTAAAAAATCTCCACTCCATTAGGAATCATTCATTGGCGAGTAGTATCCTTAAGCGGCAACTACAACCTTCTGACCGTATGGAAACGGCTGCAGGGGATGACGATAAATCAAACGCCATCAGCACCGGCCAAATTTTCGCCCTGATCGGTTTCATATTTGGTTTGCTGAGTTTCCTCGGGTCTTTCTGGGTGGCCGGAGCGGTGGTAGGAATTGTCTTCAGCATCTTAGGCTGGAACAGTGAATGGCACATCTTTGCGTTGCTCGGCCTGATATTTTCACTGGCCGGCATAGTACTTTACGTGCTCTTATAGTACACCACTTTCTTGGTTTCAAAGAATTCCTCGCTGAAGAAATCCTTCAGATCATAAATGTGGTAGCCACGTAAACCGGTCATTTCCTCCGTAAGATCGCCTCCTTTGAGGTACCAGATGCCATGAGGCACTTTGGCGCCCTTGGGTGTGGGTCTTACCTTTCCCCTCACCCACTGACGAAAAACGGGCATACGGGTTACGGCCCGCGAAACAATATGATCAAAGTTTTGCGGGACCTTCTCCGCACGCTCGTGAAGGGCAGTTACATTGTTCAGGTTGAGACTTTGACATACCTCCTGTACCACTTTTATTTTCTTACCAATAGAGTCTACAAGCGTAAACCTGCAACCCGGAAAATAAATCGCAAGCGGAATTCCCGGAAAACCGCCCCCGGTGCCCACGTCCATTATTTCTGATCCATACTCAAAGGGAGCCACCCTGGCAATCCCCAGGGAATGAAGAACATGGTGCTCATAAAAGCTGTCCATATCCTTCCGGCTGATCACATTAATTTGGGCATTCCATTCCTCATAAAGCGGTTTAAGGGCTTCAAATTTTTGAAGTTGGTCCCGCGTTAGTTCCGGAAAATACTTTCTGATAAGATCCATACCTACCACTTTTGGTTTTTCGGGGCAATAAGATTTTGTGCGTGGATTAACGCGAGCAAAAATGCAGTTAAAATTTCCCATACCGGAAGAAGCCATAGAATCCCGGTTTGCCTCAACCTCACCGCCAACGGAAGGGTAACTGCCATCTGAACGATGAATTTGGAAAGAAACAAAATCCAAAATACAGCCGGTGAAAACTGTGCCATGTCAAAAGGCAAAAGAAAGTAAAACAGCAGTTGTGAGGCTCCGAAAGTAGCCAGTAAAAAGGCTGTGGTCCAGCGGTAGTAGGTGGAAGTGGTAAGGTGCCTTTGCTTTTGCCGCCACCAATTTTTGAAACTCCCGGGGGGCTCTGACCACATAAATGTGTCGGGATCGAGATTTATGGCAGTGTTTCCTTTTGTGGCAACCTTTCCTATAAAAAGGTCATCATCGCCCGAGGCAAGTTGAAGGTGAGAAGCAAAGTGATCTGAATCATTGAAAACTTTGCGGCTGTAGGCAAGGTTTCGGCCCACACCCATATACGGCATACCGGCCAGGGCAAATGAAAAATAGTGCTGCGCGGTGAGAAATGTTTCCCATTGGGTAAGCTGTGATGCCAGATGTTTTGCCGGCCTGTAGGGGCCAAAGCCAAGTACCACATCCTTATTCTGAAAATGAGCAGCCATGCCTTTTAGCCAATAAGCTGAAGAAGGTCGGCAATCCGCATCGGTGAACACCAAATGAGAATAAGCTGCCGCCTCTATACCTGCCAGCACCGCCATTTTCTTGCCCGGCTTCTGCTCTGGGGGAAAGTGATCGATCACCCGCAGATTGGGATACTGGCCTTTCAACCTTTGAAGAACCTCATCAGTGGCATCAGTGCTGCGGTCGTTTACCACAACCACTTCAAAAGCCACCTCATGTTGGGTTAGGATCACAGGAAGATTTCTTTGCAGGTTCCGTGCTTCATTCCGTGCGCAGATCACTAGACTCACAGGTTCTGAAAAGCTGCATTTAGGGGTTTTATAAAACAGCAGCCGGCTGTGAAAGAACAGGTAATATAGCAAAAGATAAACGGTGGCGGATGACCAGATGAGGGAGAAAACAAGCACCTCCTCAGAGTTTCATCTTACAATTCCACCAGCCTTTTTCGAGCACGGCACCCTGATTCTCATAAAAGCGCACTGCACCTTCATTCCAATCCAGCACCTGCCAGTCGAGCCGGTTGGCACCCTTTATGCGTGCTTCCTCAGCGGTAGCATTTAACAGGGCCAACCCTATTCCCTGACCTCGATACTGCGGTTTTACGTACAGGTCTTCCAGGTAATAGCAGCGTCCTTGCCAGGTGGAGTAGCGCGGGTAAAAAAGCGAAATGCCCACAACTTTAGTATCGGCTTCAGCAACTAAAAAGTCAAACGCCTTATGTTCTTTCCAGTCTTCCAGGAGCTTTTCCGGGGTGTTGGCTACCATTTCCGGAGCTTTCTCAAATTCTGCCAATTCCCTGATCAGCGCCATCAGATCTTCAGCATCCTTCTCCTCTCCCTGCCGTATGTAGTAATTGATCATAATTCCACTTCCACTTGATTCGCCAGAATATCTTCCATGGTTTGCCGCCTGGTTATAAGATTCGCTTTCCCTTTGTGGATCAAAACCTCAGCTGGCTTAAAGCGGCTGTTGTAGTTGCTCGCCATTTGGTAACAGTAGGCTCCAGCATTTCGGAAACAAAGGATGTCCCCTTCCGACATTTCATTGATTAGGCGATCGCTGGCGAAGGTATCTGTCTCACAGATGTATCCCACTACCGAGTACACCCGCTGACGCCCCAAAGGCCGGCTCACATTTTCGATGTGATGGTATGCTTCGTAAAGCATCGGGCGTATAAGATGGTTCAAACCGGTATCGACACCGGCAAAAACAGTGGCTGTGGTTTGCTTAATAACATTCACCTTGCAGAAAAAATAACCGGCTTCGCTCACCAAAAACTTGCCAGGCTCAAATTCTATCTCCAGATCGCGCCCGTATTCCTTACAAAAGTCGCTAAACATCCGGGTCATTTTCTGCCCCAGTTCTTCCACGTCCGTGGATATGTCATTGGGTTTATAGGCCACTTTAAAGCCGCTTCCAAAATCGATATAGTCGAGATTGGGAAAGTCGCGGGCCACATCCAGAAGCAGTTCTGCACCTTTCAAAAAAGTGTCCACATCCAGGATATCGCTGCCCGTGTGCATATGCAAACCTTCCACACGAATATTAAGGCTTTTTATGAGCCGCTCCAGGTGGCGGGTCTGGTGAATGCTGATCCCAAACTTTGAATCGATATGCCCCGTGGAAATCTTGATGTTGCCACCTGCCATAATGTGAGGATTGAGGCGCACACACACCGGGTAAGTATCGCCATAAATACTTCCGAACTGCTCAAGGATACTGAGGTTGTCGATATTTATCCTCACTCCAAGCTCCACAGCCTTTTTATTTCGTCAATAGACACTCCATTTGGCGTGTAAATTATATCATGAGGGGCAAAACCGGCTTTCAGCCCAAGCTGCACTTCCTGAATGGAAACTGTATCAAGGCCACTTCCTATCTGCTTGAAAAAGCGTAGCACGTTAATATTTGAAAGAGCTTTACAGGCATAGTTGATCTTGTGCCGCGTACCTTTAAATGCCTTTGTGAGACGTTTATACTGTGCCTCCATCCTCGCGGTGTCATATACATACAAAGGAGTGTCATACTCCTGGCACAGCTGCAGCACATCAACTCCCGAAATGCGGTAAGTTCCCTCTTTCAGTTCCATTCAAAAAAATTAAGTGTGCAAAGGTAGAAAAGGCCCGTCAATGCGAAATGATGGTTCTATGAACGATTTCATCTCGTTAATCCTGACTTTCCCTTTCCAATTCCCTGCTATCTTTGCCGCTTCCAAAAACTTTGCTTTCGCACATGAAGATCTCCTACAACTGGCTAAAAGATTACATCAACACTTCTTTGCCACCCGAAAAAATTGCCGAATACCTTACCGACACGGGCCTGGAGGCGGAGGGGGTGGAAGAAATTGAAACCGTAAAAGGTGGGCTGCGTGGGGTTGTGATTGGTGAGGTACTCACGTGTGAACCGCATCCAAATGCCGATCGCCTAAAAATAACCACGGTGAATGTGGGCGGGGAAAGTCCTCTGCACATTGTATGTGGAGCGCCCAATGTAGCAGCTGGCCAAAAAGTGCCGGTGGCAACTGTCGGCACTAAAATATACAATGACGAAGGGGACTTTGAGATCAAAAAAAGCAAAATACGGGCTGAGGTTTCAGAAGGGATGATTTGTGCGGAGGATGAGCTTGGCCTTGGTCAGTCTCATGAAGGTATACTGATTTTAGATGAAAAGGCAGTAGTGGGCACCCCCGCTGCAGAGTATTTTAAAGTGACGAGTGACTTTATTTTCGAGATCGGTCTTACCCCAAACCGCACGGATGCCATGGGACATTTCGGTGTGGCCCGTGACCTTAGGGCGGC
>CAZNMG010000383.1:0-5552 GCA_964574075.1 uncultured Owenweeksia sp. | reverse complement strand
TGGGACCAGAATGATTGGGCCGATCAGCAATTTCCCACAAAGGAGGAACTGGATAAGCTGTATCCTGAAATCCCGGTTTATCTCACCCGCATCGATGGACATGCCGCCCTTGCCAATCAGGCTGCCCTTGACTATGCCCATATTGATTCCACTACCCAGGTGGAGGGTGGCGTAATTGTAAGGAAAAATGGAAAACTGACAGGCCTTCTTATCGATAATGCCACCGATTTGGTAAAGCTGCCTGAGATGCCCTTGGACCAAAAGGTTGTGGTACTTTCCGAAGCGGAAGACTTGCTTTTTAGTCATGGGCTTACCTCTGTAACGGATGCCGGCCTGGCCCGGAATGAAATAGAACTTCTCGACAGTCTTACCACGGCCGATCTGCTTAAGCTGCGTATTAATGTGATGGTTTCCGATGATTCTGCTGCCCTCGACTATTACCTCAATGAAGGAATAATCGAGAAGGAACGGCTCACCGTCCGCACCTTTAAATTTTATATCGATGGGGCATTGGGATCAAGAGGAGCCTTAATGCTACAACCATACAGCGATGACACTGCCAATACCGGTCTCATGCTCGACAGTCTTGGCCATTTTCAGCAGGTGGCCCAAAGACTTGCCGATGCCGGTTGGCAGATGGCGGCTCATGCAATTGGTGACTCGGCCAATCGCATCGCCCTTGATATTTATGAGGAGGCCTTGGCAGGAAAAACCGATCACCGCTGGCGGATAGAGCATGCGCAGGTTGTCCATCCTGCGGATATCATACGGTTTGGCGTACTTGGTATTATTCCCTCGGTGCAACCCACCCATGCCACCTCCGATATGTACTGGGCACAGGATCGATTGAGCGAAAGCCGGATGTCAAGAGCCTATCCCTACCAGTCACTTTTGCAATCCACTGGCCTTTTGGCGCTCGGCACCGACTTCCCCGTGGAGGATATCGATCCTCTAAAGACCTTTTATGCGGCAGTTTTCCGTCAGGATGCCAAAATGTTTCCCGAAGGTGGTTTTACTCCAGGCCAAAAACTCAGCCGCGAGCAAGCGTTGCGGGGAATGACCGAATGGGCTGCCTATGCCTCTTTTGAAGAAGACCGAAAAGGTAAGCTCACCAAAGGAATGCTGGCCGATCTGGTGGTGCTGGATAAGGATTTGCTGGTTGTGCCACAGGAGAAACTTTTGGCCACGCGCGTGCTGATGACCTTCGTGGGTGGTGAACTGGTTTTTGAGGCGGCAAAGCCCGAATAGATTTTCCTCTTTATATTTAAGCGGAGATAAAACCATAAATACCTCATGAGCGCAAAACTTCCTACACGTCTGTTTGACTTTCCCCGATTTCAACTTAAGAAGCAGGATCTGCCTGATTCTCTTACCACTAAGATCAACGGCACCTGGACGAAACTGTCCACAAGTGAGTTTCTCAATCAGGCCAACCGGATAAGCCGGGCATTGGTGGAAATGGGAGTTCAGCCGCAGGACAAGATTGCCCTTATTTCCAGCACCAACCGCTATGAGTGGAATGTGCTGGACATAGGAATAATGCAGGTTGGAGCGGTAAATGTGCCGGTTTATCCTACCATATCCAGTGAAGATTATCGCTACATATTTAATGATTCTGAAGTAAAATATTGTTTTTTATCCGATCGGGATCTCTACGACAAGGTAAGGAGCATCAAAAGTGAAGTGCCTTCTATGAAGGAGATCTTTATTTTTAATGAAGAGGAAGGGATACGCAATTGGCGGGAGGTACTCGAATTGGGTAAAAGTGAGAAACATCAGCCTGAGGTGGAAAGGCGAATGGAAGCTATCAGCAGCCAGGGTCTCGCCACCCTCATCTACACTTCGGGTACCACCGGAAAACCAAAGGGTGTAATGCTTTCGCACCATAATCTGGTATCGAATGTACTGGACAGCTGTGTGCGGATTCCGAGCCTGGAGGGTGCCAAGGCGCTCAGCTTTTTGCCGGTGTGCCACGTGTTTGAACGTATGCTCACCTATCTCTACATGTACAATAGTGTACCCATATATTTTGCGGAGTCCATTGAAAAGATCGGGGATAATATCCGGGAGGTAAAACCGGAAATATTTGCTGCTGTACCGCGCCTTTTAGAGAAGGTTTATGACAAGATCATCGCTAAGGGCAATGAGCAAACGGGTATTAAAAAAGCTCTTTTCTTCTGGGCTGTGGATCTGGCCAAAGTATATGATCCTGAGAACACTAGTGGCTGGTATAACTTCCGGCTCAGTATAGCCCGGAAGCTGATTTTCAGCAAATGGCAGGAGGCTCTTGGAGGCAATGTACGGGCAATAGTTTCGGGGGGAGCAGCACTTAATCCAAAGCTGAATGGCATTTTTTCTGCGGCCGGTTTTAATATCCAGGAAGGATACGGGCTTACCGAAACGTCCCCTGTAATTGCAGTAAATGGTCCTGACCGGGATCATAAGCGCATTGGCACCGTAGGAAAGGCCATTCCGCATGTTGAGGTAAAAATTGCGGATGACGGGGAGGTCCTTTGCAAGGGGCCAAACGTGATGCTGGGCTACTACAAGCAAATGGAAATGACGGATGAGGTAATAGATAGTGACGGATGGTTCCACACCGGTGATATCGGACAACTCCTTGAAGGTGGATTCCTGAAGATTACTGACCGCAAAAAGGAGATGTTTAAAACCTCCGGAGGAAAATATGTGGCCCCCCAGATTATTGAGAATAAGCTGAAGGAATCACGTTTTATAGAACAAGCGATGGTAATTGGTGAAGGTGAGAAACATCCTGCCGCAATCATTCAGCCCGATTTTGAGTTTTTGAAAGCCTGGGCCCAACGGAAGAACATTCCATATAGTGACGTAAAAGACCTGGTAGCCCATGAAGAGGTGAAGAGCCGCCTAATGGAAGAGGTGGAGGAGATAAACCTGAACTTCGGACAGAGCGAGCAAATAAAAAAGATACAGCTTACCGCGGATGTGTGGAACGTTGATGCCGGCCATCTTACTCCCAAGTTAAGCCTCAAGCGTAGAAATATCCTAAATCTGTACCAGGACCTCTATAAGGAAATCTACGGCCAAAAGGAGTAAGGCAAGCCAATTCCCTTCATAAGGAGTACCTATTTGCTATGCGCGCATAGCAAATTTTCTGTACATTTGAGATATCCTAACTACCCCTGCACGTGAAACCTGAAGAAACAGTTGACTTTCACCTCAAGCGTACCTGGCAAAGCATAGCCAGGATGTACAATGAGGAGGCGGCCAAGTATGGCGCCACCATGGCCACCGGTTATGTACTGTTAAGCATCGATCCTGAAACCGGTACACCCTCTACTTCCCTTGGTCCCAAGATGGGTATGGAAGCCACCAGCTTATCCCGTATATTAAAAAACATGGAAGGGCAGGGGCTCATAGAACGAAAACCGAATCCGGTGGATGGACGAAGTGTGCTGGTATTTCTGACTGATTTTGGAAAGGAAAAACGTGCTGATGCCCGTCAGGCAGTGGTAAAATTCAACGAGGCAGTTTTTGAAGAGGTCGATAAACAAAAGCTCCGGATATTCTTTGAAGTAGTTAACAAAATCAACGACCTGGCTACCAACCGAAAAATTTATCAAAATAAGGTATGAACCAAATTATAAAAAATGTGGCTGTCCTGGGTTCCGGGGTGATGGGATCACGTATAGCCTGCCACTTTGCCAACATTGGCGTAAAGGTACTTTTACTCGATATCCTACCTCGCGAACTCTCCGATGGCGAAAAGGCCAAAGGGCTTACCATGAATGATAAACAGGTTCGCGATCGCATTGCCAATGAGCATCTGCAGAACACCCTTAAAAGTAACCCGTCACCGATCTACGACAAGGACTTTGCCAGCCGCATCTCCACCGGAAATTTTGAGGATGACCTCGCCAGGATCAGCGATTGCGACTGGGTAATAGAAGTGGTGGTTGAGCGACTCGACATCAAGCAACAGATCTTTGAGAAGGTGGAGCAGTTTCGCAAACCAGGTACCCTTATCACTACCAATACTTCCGGCATTCCTATCCACATGATGACCGAGGGGCGCAGCGAGGATTTCAAAAAACATTTTTGCGGTACCCACTTCTTTAATCCCCCGCGATACCTGGAATTGCTGGAGATCATTCCTTCCAAGCATACCGATGAGTCGGTGATAAAGTTTTTGATGAAGTACGGTGATGTTTACCTGGGGAAAACCACCGTCCTGGCCAAGGATACCCCGGCTTTTATCGCTAACAGGATCGGGGTTTTCAGCATGATGGACCTGTTTAATAATGTGAGGGAATCGGGTCTGAGTATCGAGGATGTCGATAAGCTAACGGGCCCGGTCATCGGTCGGCCCAAATCTGCAACATTCCGCACGGCAGATGTGGTGGGATTGGATACGCTCATCCTCGTGGCCAACGGATTAAACCAGGGCCTCAGGAATGATGAGCGTAAGGAGGTGTTTGAACTGCCGGAGTATGTAAAAAAAATGCAGGAAAATGGCTGGCTCGGCAGTAAAACCGGCCAAGGTTTTTACAAGAAGGTAAAGAAGGAGGATGGCAGCAGCGAAATACTGTCGCTGGATTTTGATAGTATGGAATATACGGCCAAGGAAAAGGGAAAGTTTCCTGTGCTGGAAAAGACCAAAAACGTAAGTGAAGTAAGTAAGCGCTTTCCCATTTTAATAGAAGGCAACGATAAAGCCGTGGAGTTTTACCGAAAATCCTTTGGTGGCCTCTTCGCCTACGTTTCAAACAGGATCCCCGAGATCGCTGATGAGTTGTATCGCATAGATCAGGGAATGAGAGCCGGCTTTGGCTGGCAACATGGCCCCTTTGAAATTTGGGATGCCATAGGAGTTGAGAAGGGAATAAAACTCGCAGAGGAGCAGGGCCACCAGGTTGCAGAGTGGGTACGGGAAATGCTCGCTGGTGGTAACGGCAGTTTTTATGAAATCCGGGATGGCGTTCAGTACTATTACTCCATCCCTGACAAAGGCATGAAGGAAGTCCCGGGCATCCGGAATTTTATTGTGCTTGATCACATCAGGCCATCCAAAACAGTATGGAAAAATGATGAATGTGTTATCGAGGATTTGGGTGAAGGTATCCTCAATGTGGAGTTTCGCTCAAAAGCAAATAGCCTGGGCGGCAGTGTACTTGCCGGCATCAATAAAGGTATAGAGCTGGCCGAAAAGGATTTCAGGGGATTGGTGATCGGCAATGAGGGAGGAAATTTCACGGTGGGAGCCAACCTGGGAATGATATTCATGTTTGCAGCAGAACAGGAGTGGGATGAGTTGAATTTTGCGGTACAGCAATTTCAGAGCTCTATGATGCGCGTTCGGTACTCATCAATACCTGTGGTGGTGGCCCCGCATGATCTTACGCTGGGCGGAGGTTGCGAAATGGTGCTTCATGCCGATGCTATTCAGGCTGCAGCCGAATCATACATCGGGCTGGTGGAACTGGGTGTAGGCCTCATTCCCGGGGGTGGAGGCACCAAGGAACTTACACGCAGGGCATCGTTGCGCTATATGAAGGATGATGTGGAACTCAATG
>CAZNMG010000382.1:0-4804 GCA_964574075.1 uncultured Owenweeksia sp. | reverse complement strand
GGCAGCACCTGGAGCCGTGACGAAGAGATCCTGAAGAAAATTGGAGAGACGAACCCAGAGTTAAAGTTCATTATAGCACCACATAATATAAAGGAAGAAAATATTGAAAGGGTGCACGGGCTGTTTGGCAAAACGAGCAGCTTCCGCTACAGCAACCCTCCTCCCAATCCCGGGGAATACAGGGTTTGCATCATTGACAACATTGGATTACTCAGCAGGCTTTACCGGTATGCGAACGTTGCCTTTATAGGAGGGGCTTTTGGACAGGGGATCCACAATTCGCTGGAAGCCGCTGCTTACGGTCTGCCACTTTTTTTCGGCCCTAAACACAAGGCTTTTATTGAACCTGCTGAGATGATAGAACTTGGTTTTGCGCATGAAATTCATACTGCCGAAGAAATGCAGCCTGTACTGGATTTACTGATGAAGAATAGGGAAAGGTTAAGAAGGGAGTCAGTGCAGGCCCGTGCCTACGTTGAAAGCAAGACAGGCTCAGTGCAGCTGATGATGAATGCCTTACGAACCATTCTCAATCCTTAGAGCTTTACCTGCTGGCTGCTGCCCAGGATCACATCATATGATGCTGGTTCCGTTTCCTCTTCAATAGTACGCAGTCCGTCAAGGTTCATTTTAGTGCTGCTGTAGCGAGCTTCTTCTTCGGGAGAAAATTTAACATCCTCCACGCCAGCTTCCTCATCCTGTTCAATGATGTGTAAGTTGTCCATATTGGCTTTCACCTTTTGTTCGTGAACATGTACATGAGCGAAATGAGTTTGGCCGATCAGCATCAAACCTGCGAAAATTACTTTGGTTAAATTTTTCATTTTTATGTGCTTTAATTATTTGTTGGATCAAAAGTGCGGAGTAATAACCTCTCTCCAAACCAACAATCGGTAAAGCAAAAAGAACATGTAGGTGAATGGTTGATTAAGGGCGATGGATGGTTCTGACCATTTGCCTGCAGGATTTTCTTACCAATCCAGTCTTTAAGTACGGGGCGCCAACACCGGAAATTACTGGGCATCATAAATATATTAGTACCGTATACCCCTGTTTGAAGGGCTTTTTGGCCCTGGATCGTTTTTCGTTGAACCAGCTATTTCACAGCTCTTTAATCTATTTGTTGCTGCTCCTGGAGGGCTAAAAAAATTCGGCTTTTTTGGCACGCATCTTAAACAAAGTCCCTAGCTTATTATTATATTTAATAAACCTAACAGGGTCGATTTAGGAGGACTGGATTATGAGCAGAATAATAATTGTTTCGAACCGCCTGCCGGTAAAGGTTTCCAAGGTGAAGAGCGGTTTTAAGATTCAAAATAGTGCCGGAGGATTAGCGACTGGACTTTCATCCTTAAGTTCTACCCGTGAAATGATATGGGTGGGTTGGCCCGGGTATTCCACTTCTGATGAGGAGGAAAGATCCAAAATTGAAAACAAGATGGACCCCGGCTTATACCCGGTCTTTATGACTCCACAGGAGGAGCGAAATTTTTACGAAGGATTTAGTAACGAAACCATCTGGCCGCTTTTTCACTGCTTCTCCGAATCTGTAAACTACAGCAATCGCTATTGGAAATATTACCAGGCCATCAATCAGCGCTTTTGCGATAAGGTAGCTGAAATTGCAGAGCCGGGGGATATTATCTGGGTTCAGGATTATCACCTGATGTTGCTGCCATCCATGCTAAAGCAAAAACTTTATGGTAACCCCATTGGCTTTTTCCTTCACATTCCCTTTCCCAGCTACGAATTGTTCAGGACTTTACCCTGGCGCGAAGAGATTCTCGAAGGAATGTTGGGCGCAGACCTTGTAGGCTTTCATACCTATGAGTATATGCGCCACTTTCACAGCTCCGTTTACCGCCTGCTGGGGTATGACGCCAAACTAGGAGCCATACAAACCGGCACAAGCAGCTCCTTTATCGATTGCTTCCCAATGGGTATTAATTATGAAAAATTTCATGATACCCTGGATAGCCCTAAAGTTGCAGAGCAGGTTCAGATCTTCAAGGATAACTTTGGCCATACCAAGCTTATTATGTCCGTTGACCGGCTCGATTATACCAAGGGAATCCTGAACCGGCTACAGGCCTTTGAGCGGCTTCTTACCCGCCACCCCGAGTTGCGCGAAAAGGTGTCACTTATAATGATCACCGTCCCTTCACGTGCTAAGGTGAAGCAATACCGTCTCCTCAAAGAAAGTATCGATGAGCTGGTAGGGAAGATAAACGGAAAGTTTTCGACCCTTGACTGGACGGCCATTCACTATTTTTATCGTTCCATACCGTTTGAGCGCCTCCAGGCCCTTTACCATATTAGTGATGTGGGGCTTGTTACACCTCTGCGCGATGGAATGAACCTGGTGGCTAAAGAATATGTGGCCAGTAAAAAAGATAACAATGGGGTGCTTATCCTCAGTGAAATGGCCGGATCGGCTATTGAGTTGGAAGAGGCCCTTAAAGTGAACCCCCATGACGGGGAAAGTATAGTACAGGCTTTGCGTACAGCCCTTACCATGCCCGAAGAAGAGCAAAGGGAAAGGCTATTGAAAATGCAGCAAAGAGTAAAAACAAATTCCGTTGACAAATGGGCGCAGAGTTTTATTTCCCATCTGACTCAAATAGTAGAAGATCGCAAACAGCGCAGCAGCAATGTTATTATGAGCAAAAACCCCGGAATAATCGGCAAAAGTTTTCACAGAGCCCTGAAGCCTTTGGTGATCCTCGACTATGACGGAACCCTGGTAGCCTTCAAAGACGACCCGGCTCAGGCAATTCCCTCCAAGCGCCTGTATGGTCTGCTTGAAAAACTGGTGGCGCAGGCCCACGTTGCCATCGTGAGTGGCAGGGAGCATCACGATCTGGATAAATGGTTTGCCCACACCGGTGTGGACCTGATTGCTGAACATGGGATGTGGGTGCGAAAAGATGGGGAGTGGCAGAAACAACACGAAAATCGATCCCCGTGGAAGGGTTCGATACGGAAGATTATGAATACCTATGCCGATAGAACGCCTGGCGCCTTTATCGAGTCTAAAAGCTCATCACTTGCCTTTCATTACCGGAAAACAGATAAATTCCTGGCGGAGATGCGTATTCCGCTGTTGATTCGTGATATTACCCAGGTATGCGTTAAACATCAACTGGAAATCCTGCAGGGTAACAAAGTGTGTGAGATACGGGTTAGCGGCATCAATAAAGGAACTGCGGTGAAAGAATACGTTTCGGAATTGGAACCTGACTTTATAATGGCCATTGGAGACGACCGCACGGATGAAGATATGTTTGCCGTGCTCCCTTCCTCGGCTTACACTATAAAGGTAGGCGAAGACGATACCATTGCACAGTTCCGGATCGAAAACCCTGAGAAGGTAAAAGAACTGCTTGCGGCTCTTATTAGCGAAGAAGAGCGCGGTAAAATAATGAAGAAAAAGCTCATTGAAAAGCAAAGCGCCTGAGGACATTATTGGATAAAACCGGAGATCGTTGCAGGAGGCCCTGACAAAAATGAGAGGATACGGATTATTACGAACGAAGGGAACTTATTTTAGATAAGTTCGATCCCCATTTTTCCGAAATAGGAACCAGCTGTCATTATTCCACAGGAAATGATCACTCCGAGGCTTATCGCCAGAAAAGCCTTTCTCCGGCTGATCTTGAAAATATAGGAAGCTATGGTACCCATGTAGGCTCCGGTAACCGGAAGAGGAATCATTACAAAAATCATCAACCCCCAGAAACCATACTTCTGGATTTTTGCTCCCACCCCGGTTTTAGCCTTCCGGGCCATTTTCACACTTTGCACCTTATAGGGCCTGAAGCGCCAAAGCCTCGCATCAAAAGTATCGATAAGCCATATGAGGATCGGATAGATCATCAGGTTGGCCGTGAGCCCCACCACAAATACCAGCAATGGGTGTACGCCCTGCACTATGCCATAGGGAATTCCTACCCGGGCTTCGCCAAAGGGGGAAATGCTGATGAGAAAAGTGTTTAAGAGGTCAGTAAACATAAACAATAGGGAGAATAGGGCGGGTGCAAAAATAGTTCCAATTTCGGAGGTGTATAAAATAGTGAAGGAATTTTTTTGCTTTAGGCGATCCTAAGATTCTACTTTTGTAGAGCCTCTTATTCGGGGCCGGTTATATCACCAAAATCAAAAATGGAGGTGAGCCATTTTTAGTGCTCTCATTTCCCTCAATTTTTGCTTACCAATCCCCGATTTCCAGTATTTCTCTCTCTTTCTTGCTGAGGGCCTGTTTTCACAGGGTTCCGAATGGAGTAAAAGAAATGGTCTATAAGGTTTGGTGGTCCGTTCATAACCTCGGTTATGCCTTTCAATCCGAGTTTCAGGATTTTCGGTGAGGCCTACGTAAATATAATCCCGTTGAGTGCTGGCAAGAGCATATACTGTGAACATGTCTATAAATGTAAAAAGCCAGGCGAATTGTATCGCCCGGCTCTCTCTGCCTGTGCCCCGGGCGGGACTTGAACCCGCACGGACATTGCTGTCCACAGGATTTTAAGTCCTGCGTGTCTACCAATTCCACCACCAGGGCAGTTTATAAAATACCTGAGGAAAGTATATTCCTCAAATTCACTTAATATCTCCTTACTCCTGTCAACAGGATTTTAAGTCCTGCGTGCCTGCCTGACGGTAGGCAGGTCTATCAATTCCACCACCAGGGCATTGTTAGTTTTAAGGTTTTAAAGTTTAAGGTTTTAGGACCCCACGTTTGGGCTCTCTTCATCTTAAACTAATCCTTGAGCAAAACAATTAAACTAAAAACCCCTCCGGAGAGGGG